>NZ_JBEYAL010000001.1:299142-488203 GCF_040631655.1 Streptomyces sp. NPDC019937 | reverse complement strand
CGGTGAGCGGCTCGACCGGCGGGGCGGCCGGGGGCCGCTCGCCGCGCGGTTCGCGCGCGGCGAGCGGCGGCGCCTCCTCCAGGACCACATGGGCGTTGGTGCCGCTGACGCCGAACGAGGACACCGCGGCGCGCCGCGGGCGGCCGTTCCCCGGCCACTGCCGGGCCTCGGTGAGGAGTTCGACGGCGCCCTCGGTCCAGTCGATGTGCGGGGAGGGGGTGTCGGCGTGCAGGGTGCGGGGCAGCACCCCGTGCCGCATCGCCATCACCATCTTGATCACACCGGCGACTCCGGCGGCGGCCTGGGTGTGCCCCAGGTTGGACTTGACCGATCCCAGCCACAGCGGTTCGCCGTCCGCACGCTCCTGGCCGTACGTGGCCATCAGGGCCTGGGCCTCGATCGGGTCGCCGAGGGTGGTGCCGGTGCCGTGGCCCTCGACCGCGTCGATGTCGGCTGGGGTGAGGCCCGCGGCGGCCACGGCCTGCCGGATCACCCGTTGCTGGGCGGGGCCGTTGGGCGCGGACAGGCCGTTGGAGGCGCCGTCCTGGTTGACGGCGGAGCCGCGCATCACGGCGAGCACGGGGTGTCCGGCGCGGCGTGCGTCCGACAGCCGTTCCAGCAGCAGCAGCCCCGCGCCCTCGCCCCAGCCGGTGCCGTCGGCGGAGGCGCCGTACGCCTTGCAGCGGCCGTCGGCGGCGAGTCCGCGCTGCAGGCTCATCCCGATGAACGTCTCCGGGGTGGCCATCACGGTGACGCCACCGGCCAGCGCGAGGGTGCACTCGCCCTGCCGCAGCGCCTGCGCCGCCCAGTGCATCGCCACCAGGGAGGAGGAGCAGGCGGTGTCGATGGTGACCGCCGGGCCCTGGAGGCCGAGGGTGTACGCGATGCGGCCGGAGGCGACGCTGCCGAGGCCGCCGCCCGCGGTGAAGCCCGCGAGGTCTTCGGGGACGGAGCCCGACGGCGGAGCCCAGTCGTGGTACATGACCCCGGCGAACACACCGGTGGCGCTGCCCTTCAGGGACAGCGGGTCGATGCCGCCGCGCTCCAGGGTCTCCCACGCGGTTTCCAGCAGCAGGCGGTGCTGCGGGTCCATCGCCTGGGCCTCCTTCGGGCTGATGCCGAAGAAGGCGGGGTCGAAGTCGGCGGCGTCGTAGAGGAAGCCGCCCTCGCGGGTGGCGGTGGTGCCGTGTCTGCCGGGCTCGGGGTGGTAGATCTCCTCGAGGTTCCAGCCCCGGTCCTCGGGGAAGCCGGCGATCGCGTCGGTGCCGTCGGCGACCAGCCGCCACAGCTCCTCGGGGGAGGTGACGCCGCCGGGGTAGCGGCAGGCCATCGCCACGATCGCGATGGGCTCCTCGGCCGGGGCCCGCACGGCGGTCCGCGCCGGGGCGGCGGTGGAGGTGGTGGCGCCGCGCACCTTGTCGAGCACGTGGTCGGCCAGGGCGCTCGGGGTCGGGTGGTCGAAGATCAGGGTGGAGGTGAGCCGGAGCCCGGTGGCCTCGCCGAGCGCGTTGCGCAGTTCGACGGCGGCCAGGGAGTCGAAGCCCAGCTCGGTGAAGGCGCGGCGGGGGTCGATGGCGGTGCCGCTGTCGTGGCCGAGGACGACGGCGATCTGCGCGCGCACCAGGTCCAGGACGATCCGGGCCCGTTCGGCGTCCGGTTTCCCGGCCAGCCGGTCGGCCAGCGCCCCGCCCGGGGCGCTGGTGGCCGTGGCGGCGGTGGCGCGGCGGGCGGGGGTACGGACCAGGCCGCGCAGCATCGGCGGGATGCCGTCGGGGCGGGCCCGCAGCGCGGGGACGTCGAGGCGCAGCGGCACCAGGGCGGGTGCGCCGGTGGTGAGGGCCTGGTCGAAGAGGGCGAGGTTCTCCTCGGAGGCGAGGGCGGGCAGCCCGGACCGCGCGGCGCGGCGGAGGGTCACCTCGTCCAGGCGGGCGCCCATGCCCGCGTCGCCCGCCCACAGGTTCCACGCCAGGGATGTGGCGGTGAGGCCGTGGGCGGCCCGGTGCTCGGCGAGCGCGTCGAGGAAGGCGTTGGCGGCGGCGTAGTTGCCCTGCCCGGCGGACTCCAGGGTCCCGGCTGCGGAGGAGAACAGCACGAACGCGGCCAGCGGACGGTCCCGGGTCAGCTCGTGCAGGTGCCAGGCGCCGTCCGCCTTGCCGTGGAAGACGGTACGGACCTGCTCGGGGGTGAGCGATCCGGCCAGCCCGTCGTCGATGACTCCGGCGGCGTGGACGACGGCCGTCAGCGGATGCTCGTCGGGGACGGCCTCCAGCAGCGCCGCCAGGGCGGCGCGGTCGGCCACATCACAGGCGGCCACGGTCGCCTGAGCGCCCGATCCGGCCAGTTCGGCGACGAGTTCGGCGGCGCCGGGGCCGTCCGGGCCGCGCCGGCCGGTGAGCAGCAGGCGCTTCACCCCGTACCGGCGGACGAGATGGCGGGCGACCAGGCCGCCGAGCCCCCCGGTGCCGCCGGTGATCAGCACCGTGCCGTCCGGGTCCCACGCGGCGCGCGGCGGGGCGTCCGGCAAAGGGGTGCGCACCAGGCGCGGTACGAGCACCGAGCCGTCGCGCAGGGCGAGTTGGGGTTCGCCGGTGGCCAGGGCGGCGCGCAGTTCGGTCTCGGGCACCTCGCGGTCGGTGCCGAGCAGGACGAACCGGCCGGGGTTCTCGGCCTGGGCGGAGCGCACCAGCGCCCACAGGGGCGCGAGGGTCAGGTCGCCCCGCGCCTCGCGGGTGACGATGGCCAGCCGGGTGTCGTCTCGCAGCGCGTTCTCGATGAGCCTCAGGCCGTACAGCGTGGCTTCCCGCGCGGCCTCGGCGGGGGTGCCGGGGAAGGTGGCGGGCACGTACGCGAGCTGGAATTCCCCGGCCGTGGCGTCCGGCTGCGGCGGGGCCTGGGCCTCGGTCCATTCGACGCGCAGCAGTGCCCCGTCCCGTGCCCCGGACAGCACCCCGTTCAGCGGCACGGGCCGCTGGACGAGGGAGCGTACGGTGGCGACCGGCACCCCGGTGGTGTCGGCCAGCTCGACCGCGACCTCGTCCGCGGCGGTCCGGCGCAGATGGGCGCGTACGGCGGTGGCGCCGGCGGCGTGCAGTTCGAGGCCGAGCCAGGCGAACGGGAGCCGCACCTGGCCGTCGTCCTCCGGCCCTTCGGCGGCGTGCAGGCTGGCGTCGAGCAGCGCCGGATGCAGCCCGAACCGTTCGGCGCCCGGTTCGTCGAGGGCGACCTCGGCGAACACCTCGTCCCCGCGGCGCCACGCGGCGCGCACGCCCTGGAACGCGGGCCCGTAGCCGTACCCTTGCGCGGCCTGGCGCTCGTAGAGGCCGTCGACGTCGATGGGCTCCGCGCCGTCCGGTGGCCACTGGGCGAACGCGGCCCCGTCGGCGGCCGCGCCCTCGCCGTGTTCGGCCAGCACGCCGCTGGCGTGCCGGGTCCAGTTCTCCTCGCTGCGCGCGGGGCGGGAGTAGATCTCGACGGTGCGCCGGCCCGCCGCGTCGGGCGCGCCGACGGCGACCTGGACCTCCACCGCCGCCTCCCCGGTCAGCGACAGCGGCGTCTCCAGGGTGAGTTCCTCCACCACGCCGCAGCCCGCCTCGTCCCCGGCCCGCACGGCCAGCTCGACCAGGGCGGTGCCGGGCACGAGGACGACGCCGGCGATGACGTGGTCGGCCAGCCACGGCTGCGACCGGGTGGACAGCAGGCCCGTCAGGACCAGCCCGTCGACGCCCGCGAGGCTGACGGCGGTGTCCAGCAGCGGATGCCCGATGGTGCCCGGGCCGCTTCCGGCGTCCAGCCAGTACCGCTTGCGCTGGAACGCGTAGGTGGGCAGCGCGGTCCGGCGGGCGCCGCGGCCCGCGAAGAAGCGGTCCCAGTCGACGGCCACGCCGTGCGCGTGCGCCGTGCCGAGCGCGGTGACGGCCTGCCGTTCCTCGTCGTGCCCGTCGCGCAGCAGCGCGGCGAACGCGGTGTCGGGGCCGCCGTCGGCGAGGCAGTCGCGCCCCATCGCCGACAGCACGGCGTCGGGGCCCAGTTCCAGATAGGCGGTGACGCCGTGGGCCTCCAGCCGGTGCATGGCGTCGGCGAACCGCACCGGCTCGCGGACGTGGCGCACCCAGTAGCCGGCGTCGAATACGGTGCCGGCCTCCCCGGTCAGCGCGGACACCAGGGGGATGCGGGGCGGCGCGTACGTGAGGGTTTCGGCGACCCGGCGGAAGCCGTCGAGCATCGGGTCCATCAGCGGCGAGTGGAAGGCGTGCGAGACGCGCAGCCGTCGCGTCTTGCGGCCCTGTTCGGCGAAGCGGGCGGCGACGGCCAGCACGGCGTCGGCCTCACCGGACAGCACCACGGCGGCCGGGCCGTTGACGGCGGCGAGGCCGACCCGGTCGGTCAGGTACGGGGCGACCTCCCCCTCCTCGGCCTGGACGGCCACCATGGCGCCGCCGACGGGCAGTTCGTCCATCAGCGTGCCGCGCGCGCCGACCAGCAGGGCCGCGTCGGCCAGGGTCATGACCCCGGCGGCGTGCGCGGCGGCGATCTCGCCGATGGAGTGCCCGGCGACCAGGCCGGGGGTGACGCCCCACGACTCCAGCAGCCGGAACAGGGCGGTCTCGACGGCGAAGAGCGCCGCCTGCGCGTACCGGGTCCGGTGGAGGAGTTCGGTCCGCGGCGAGCCGGGCTCGGCGAACAGCACCTCGCCCAGCGGCTCGTCGAGGTGGAGGTCGAGGTGGTCGGCGGCCTCCTGGAGGGCCCGCGCGAACACCGGGAAGGCCCGGGCCAGTTCGCGTCCCATGCCGACCCGCTGACTGCCCTGGCCGGTGAACAGGAACGCGGTCCGGCCCGTCGCCCGCGTCGTCCCGGTGAGCAGCCCGGGCGCGGTCTCGCCCTCGGCGAGGGCGGTCAGGGCGCGGCGCAGCTGGTCGCGGTCGGTGGCGACGACCGTGGCGCGGTGGCGCAGCGCGGCGCGCGTGGTGGCGGCCGAGTAGGCGATGTCCAGCGGCGACGCGTCGTCCAGGGCCGTCAGGAGCCGGGCGGCCTGGCCGCGCAGGGCGTCCTCGCCCTGGGCGGACAGGACGACGGGGACGGGGCGGCCGGCCGCGGGGGCCTCGGGGGTTTCCGGAGCTTCCGGGGCTTCCGGGGCGGGGGCGGGCGGTTCTTCGATGATGACGTGGGCGTTGGTGCCGCTCGCGCCGAACGAGGAGATCCCGGCCCGGCGCGGGGTGTCCGTGGCCTCCCACGGGACGGGCTCGGTGAGGAGCCGGACGGTGCCGCCGGACCAGTCGACGTGCGGGGTCGGGGCGTCCACGTGCAGGGTGCGGGGCAGCGTGCGGTTGCGCATCGCCTGGACCATCTTGATGACCCCGGCGGCGCCCGCCGCCGCGCCGGTGTGCCCGATGTTGGACTTCACCGACCCCAGCCAGAGGGGCTTGCCGGGTGCGCGCCCGCCTCCGTAGGTGGCCACCAGGGCCTGGCCTTCGATGGGGTCGCCGAGGGTGGTGCCGGTGCCGTGCGCCTCGACCGCGTCGACCTCGCCGGGGGTGAGGCCCGCGTCGGCGAGCGCCTGGCGGATGACGCGCGCTTGCGCGAGGCCGTTGGGCGCGGCGAGGCCGTTGCTCGCGCCGTCCTGGTTGATGGCGGTGCCGCGGATCACGGCCAGCACCGGGTGTCCGTCGCGCAGCGCGTCGGTGAGGCGGGCCAGGACGAACACGCCCGCGCCCTCGGCGAAGGAGGTGCCGTCCGCCGCCGCGGCGAACGCCTTGATCCGCCCGTCCGGGGCCAGGCCGCGCTGGCGGCTGAACGTGGTGAACGTACCGGGGCTGGAGATGACGGTGACACCGCCCGCCAGCGCCAGCCCGCACTCCCCGCGCTGGAGGGACCGTACGGCCAGGTGGAGGGCGGTGAGCGAGCCGGAGCACGCGGTGTCGACGGTGAGCGTGGGCCCTTCGAGGCCGAGCGTGTAGGCGACGCGCCCTGACACGACGCTGGGCAGGCTGCCGCCCAGGACATAGCCGTCGAGGCCGTCCGGCGCCTCGTGGGTACGTGGCCCGTACTCGTGCGGCTCGACGCCGATGAACACGCCCGACGGGGTGCCGCGCAACCGGCCCGGGTCGATGCCGGCGCGCTCCAGCGCCTCCCAGGTGGTCTCCAGCAGCAGCCGCTGCTGGGGGTCCATGGCCAGCGCCTCTTTGGGGTTGATCTGGAAGAAGTCGGCGTCGAAGTCGGCGGCGTCCGGCAGGAATCCGCCGCGCCGCACATAGCTGGTGCCGGTGGCGGAGGGGTCGGGGTCGTAGAGGCGGTCCAGGTCCCAGCCCCGGTCGGCGGGGAAGTCGGTGAGCACATGGGTGCCGTCGGCCAGGATCCGCCACAGGTCCTCGGGCGAGGTCACCCCGCCGGGGTAGCGGCAGCCGATTCCGACGATGGCGATCGGCTCGTCGGACGCCACGGGCGCGGCGGTGGTGGCGGGCTCGTGGTGGTCTTCCGGCTCGGCGGTGCCGTGCACCACGTCCACCAGGTGGCGGGCGAGGGCGGCCGGTGTCGGGTGGTCGAAGCCGATGGTGACGGGCAGCTCCACCCCCAGTTCGGCGGTGAGCCGCCGGTGCAGCTGGACCAGGCCGAGCGAGTCCAGGCCCTCCGCCAGGAACGGGCGGTCGGCCGCCACGTCGGTGGGTCCGTCCCCGTAGGTGTCGGGGTCGGCGGCCCGCAGCACGGCAGCGGCCTGCGCCAGCACCAGTTCCAGCATCGCGGCCTGTGACTGCTCGGTCATGTGCATACTCCGCAACGAAGAAGAGGCATGGAGGCGATCGGGGTGGTCAGGGGCGCTCAGGCCGCCGCGAGGGCGGCCAGGGCAGTGCGGTCGACCTTGCCGTTGACGGTCAGCGGGAACTCGTCCACCACGTGCAGGCCCTGCGGGATCATGTACGCGGGCAGCGCGGCGCGGCAGAACGCGATGACCTCCTTGGCGTCCGGCGCGGGGTCGCCGGGGGCGCGGGTGACGAACGCGTGCAGCACCGGGTCGCCGTCGTCGCGCGGCAGGAGCATCGCGACCGCTCCGGTGACGCCGGTGAACTCGCCGATGCGGCGCTCCACCTCGCCCAGTTCGACGCGGTTGCCGCGGATCTGCACCTGGGAGTCGGCGCGGCCGTGGAAGTACAGCTCGCCGTCCGCTCCCATGGTGGCCAGGTCGCCGGTCTTGAACACCCGCTGCCCCGACCTGGGGTCGAGCGGGTCGGGTACGACGACGGCGCGGGTGGCCTCCGGGTCGTTCCAGTAGCCGGAGAACAGCGACGGGCTGCGGAGATAGATCTCGCCGAGCACCCCGGGCTCGTCCACGGGGCGGCCGTCGGGCCCGATGAGCATCATCTCCGCGCCCGCGACCGCGTGGCCGATCGACAGGCGTTCGGTGCCGGGCGGCAGCGGGTTGGGCACCTCGGTGATGGACGCGGCCATCGTCTCGGTGGCCCCGTAGCCGTTGGTGAACCGCACCTTCGGCAACAGCTCCTGGAGGGCGCGCAGTTCCTCCAGGGGGAAGTCCTCCCCGGAGAACGCGATGCGCCGCAGCACGCCCTGCTCGCCCAGCTCGGCCAGCAGGCCGGGCTCGTGCCGCAGCACCGGACGCCACGCCGACGGAACGGCGTCGACCTGCGTCGTGCCGGTGTCGCGCAGGAACGACAGGAAGCGGCGCGGCCAGTTGAGCCGGTCGCGCGGTACGGGCACCAGCGCGGCGCCGTGGCTGAGGGCGAACCCGATGTCGAACAGCGCGAAGTCGAACTGCAGCGGCGCGGTGCCCGCCACCCGGTCCTCGGCCGTGATCAGCTCCGCGGCCTCCGCGCCCCGCAGGAACGCGATGACACCGCGGTGGCTCATGACGACGCCCTTGGGCCGTCCGGTCGTGCCCGAGGTGAACGTGATGTACGCGGTGTCGACGGGGGTGACCACGCGGCGGCGGCGCACGCGCGGCGCGGGCGGCCGCTCCACGGTGAGGCCGTCCGCGCCGAACCGGGCCGTGCCGACCGTCTCGGGAATGCCGGTGCGCCCGCCGCGCACGGACTGGAGGTACAGCGCGGGCCGGGCGCTGTCGATGATCGTCAGGAGCCGTTCGTCCGGGGTCTCGGGGCTGGCCGGGATGAACGGCAGGCCGAGGGTGGCGCAGGCGAGGAGGGCGGCGATGGCGTCGGCGTCGGTGTCGGACTCCAGGATGACGCGGTCGCCGACGTCGAGACCGAGCGCGTCGAGCGCCTCGGCGCAGCGGTCGGTGCGGCGCCGCAGTTCGCCGTAGGTGACCGTCTCCAGACCGCCGTCCGCCGCGGCCTGGATCACGGCGGGCCGGTCGGGGTCCTTCTGGGCGGCGGCCAGCAGATATGTCCGCAGGTTGTCCACCGATGCGTGCGCCCGGGCTGGACGCGCTCCATTCCGGCTCATGCGCCACCCTCCGATTCGGGCCTTCCCCACAAATGCCAGGCTGTTTCTAACAGGGTCCTTTTACGGCCCACAAGAACTCTCGCCCGCCCACCCCTGAACTAGGGGGCGTTAGGGGTTATGCCGCTACCAGGGGCCAACAAGACTGGCGGAAACAATAAGATCGAAGTGCGCGGGATCGAACTGCCGGGCTTTCAGAATGCACACGCGACGAGCGTGACAAAAGGGAGAGCGAGAATATGTCGGCGATTGTCTTTCCTGGAATCGGCCCGACGCGGTTCGCCGACTCGGGCCGGTTCCTGGCGGTCCATCCGGTGGCCCGCCGACTCGTCGCCGAGGCGGACGCGGTCCTGGGCTATTCGCTGCTCGACCGGTACCGGGAGGCGGAGGCGCGCGGCGACCAGGGGGCGTTCCCCGAACCGGCCCGGATCGCGTTCCTGGTCTCCTGTCTGGCGCTGGCCGAATGGACGGTCGCCGAGCACGAGCTGGCGCCGGTGGCGTGCGCCGGGGCCAGCTTCGGCGGCACGGCGGCGGCGGTGTTCGCCGGGGCGCTGCCGTTCGCGGAGGCCGTGGCGATGACGGCGGCGTGGGGCCGCCTGGTGGACGCGTACTTCGCGCGCGAGCACCGCGACCTCGTCGCCCAGTCCTTCGCCCGCGTACCCGTAGGCCGGCTGGAGGAGATCCGGGCCGAGCTGGACGCCCTCGGCGAGTGGAACGAGGTGGCCTGCCACGTCGACCACGACTTCCACATGCTCTCGGTGCGCGAGGAGATGGTGGACTGGCTGCAGCGACGACTCAAGGCGGTGGGCGGCCTGCCGCTGTACGTCATGCGGCCGCCGATGCACTCCGCCGTGTTCGGCGCGCTGCGGGAGGAGGTCGAGGCGGAGGTCGCCGCGACCGTCCCGTTCCGCGACCCCCGGATCCCCGTGGTGTCCGACCACGACGGCTCGCTGGTGCGGTCGGCCGCGGGGGTGCGGACGCTGCTGCTGGACGCGGTGACCCGCACGGTGCGCTGGCCCTCCGTCGTCGACACGCTCAAGGGGCTGGGCGTCGAGCGGGTGCACGTCACCGGGCAGGACGGGCTGTGGGGCCGGGTGGACGTGATGACCGAGGCGTTCGAGGTGGTGGCGGTGCGGCCGGAGACGGCCATGCGACCGCGCCGGCGCAGCACGATCGCATGAGCGGACGGGAGCCGGGTCAGCGCATGGCCGCCAGGGTTTTCCACAGCGTGGCGGGGGTGGCGAAGTTGTCGTCGTTGAGCGCGTCGTCGACGAAACGGACGCCGTACATGTCCTCCAGCGAGGACAGCAGCGCCACCATTCCCATGGAATCGAGGCCGAAGTCACGCAGGCTCAGGTCTGCGGTGAGTTCGTCCTGCGTCTCCAGCAAAGGAAGGTGTTTGCGGAGCAGTTGCCCGAAAGACTCGTCCCACATGCGCGCTCCCCTGTTTTCTGCTGGCCTTTACTGATATCCGGCTGCCGAATAGCCGGCGTCGCGGCCAACGTAAGCCCTGCATCCGTTGAGTCGGCACCCCTATCCACCCCTTTTCTCTCCCCGGAGGAAGGACAATGATCGAGACACCCGCCCCCGGACACGGTCTGCACGAACGGTTTCTGCGCGGTCTGGCGCTGTCGCCCCGCCGGGTCGCGATCCGCGTGGACGACGAGACCCTGACGTACGAGGCGATGCACGAGCTGGCGCTGTGCCGGGCCGGGGCCCTGCTGGCCCGGGCCCCACAGGGATCGCGGGGGCCGCGGCGGCCGCACAGGGTCGCCATCCTGGCGGACAAGAGCCTCATCGCGTACGTGGGGATGCTGGCGGCGCTGTACTCGGGCGCCACCATCGTGCCGCTCAATCCGCGGTTCCCCGCCGAACGCACCCGTCGCATGCTCACCGCGGCGGAGGTGTCGACGGTGATCGCCGATCCGATCGGCCGGGCCGCGCTCGCCGAAACCGAACTGGACCTGCCCGTCCTGGACGAGGCCGCCGCCACTGCCCCGCTGGACGCGCCGGTGGCCGTGGCGCCGTCCGACATCGCGTACGTCCTGTTCACCTCTGGGTCGACGGGCCGCCCCAAGGGCGTGCCGATGACGCACGGCGCCAACGACCACTACTTCACCCTGCTGGACCGGCGCTACGACTTCGGGCCCGCCGATGTGTTCTGCCAGAACGTGGGGCTCAACTTCGACTGCGCGATGTTCGAGCTGTTCTGCGCCTGGGGCCGCGGCGCCCCGGTGCACGCCATTCCCCCCGCGGCCCACCGGGACCTGCCCGCGTTCCTCGCCGAGCGGCGCATGACCGTGTGGTTCTCCACCCCGAGCGGCACGTCGTTCATCCGGCGGATGGGCGGGCTGACCCCGGGGGCGATGCCCACGCTGCGGTGGAGCTTCTTCGCGGGCGAGGCGCTGCTGTGCGAGGACGCCGCGGCCTGGCAGGCCGCCGCGCCGAACTCGCGGATCGAGAATCTCTACGGGCCGACCGAGCTGACCGTCACCATCACCGGGCACCGCTGGTCGCCGCGGACCTCACCGCAACGGGCGGTGAACGGCGTCGTCCCGATCGGCACGGTGCATCCCGGCCATGACCATCTGCTGCTCGACGGGGACACCGAGTCGGCGGTCGAGGGCGAACTGTGCGTCACCGGGCCGCAGATGACACCGGGCTACCTGGACGCCGCGGACAACGAGGGCCGGTTCCTGGAGCGCGACGGCCGCCGCTGGTACCGGACGGGCGACCGGGTGCGGCGGCTGGACGACGGCGAGCTGGTCTACCTCGGCCGCCTGGACACCCAGGTGCAGATCCAGGGCTTCCGGGTCGAACTGGCCGAGGTGGACCACGTCGTACGGCGGTGTGCGGGCGTGACGAACGCCGCCACCGTGACCCGCCCGGCGCCGGGCGGCGGGCTGGAACTCGTCCTCTATTACACCGGCGACCGCGTGCACCCGGTGACGCTGCGCCGCGAGCTGGCGGCGCACCTGCCCGAGCCCATGGTGCCCAAGGTGTTCCGGCATGTGGCGGAGTTCCCGCTGAACGCCAACCACAAGGTCGACCGGGGACGGCTGGCCCGCGAGGCGGCCGCGATGTCGGACGGCCCGTCCTGAGCCGGGGCTCAGACGGCCATCCCCGGCCCGAAGCGCCGGGCATCCTCCACGACCGTGCGCAGCGCCTCGGCGAGCGACTCGCCCGTCGAGGCGTGCTCGGGGTCGATGACCCACTGCATCATCACACCGCCGAGCAGCGCGTGGTAGAACTGCCCGACCGCGACCCGGGTGTGCGGGGGCAACTCCTCGCCGCCGAGGAGGAGTTCCACCAGACCCTTCTGGGCCTGCTGCTGCGCCTCGACGATGAAGCCGCGGACCTCGGGCACATGCTCGATCTGGGAGATCGCGTCGACCTGGGCGGCCCACACCGGGCGATGCCGATCGAACAGCTCGATCACCCGTGTCCAGGCCCGCTCGAACCGCCCGATCGGATCGTCGGGCAGATCCGCCACATCGGCCAGGGCCCGCTTCAGCTCCGCGGCCCACTCCTCCAACGCCTCCATGAGCGCGGCGTTGAGCAGGGCCTCCTTGGTGCCGTAGTGGTAGCCGATCGAGGCCAGGTTGGCGCCGGACGCCTCGACGATGTCCCGCGCGGTGGTGCGGGCGTAGCCCTTCTCGTACAGGCAGCGCTTCGCCCCGACCAGCAGGTCCTCCCGGTGTCCCATGCGCCGAAGTCTAACCACCGCGCCTGAGATTCGTCTTGGACAAGCGTCCTAGACAGATTACTTATACAAATCTATAGTCCCGCCCATGAGTGAGCCCTTAAGCGATTCCGTGAGCCCCGGGCGGGCGAGCCGGAAGGACTGGATCGGCCTTGCCGTCCTGGTCATTCCGGTCGTGCTGATGTCGATGGACATGACCGTCCTGTACTTCGCGCTGCCGTTCCTCAGCGCGTCCCTGGAACCGAGTGCCACGCAGCAGCTGTGGATCGTGGACATCTACGCGTTCATGCTCGCCGGGCTGCTCATCACCATGGGCACCCTCGGCGACCACATCGGCCGCCGGCTGCTGCTCATGCTCGGCGCCGTGGTGTTCGGCGGGGCGTCGCTGGCCGCCGCCTACGCGGGCAGCGCCGAACTGCTGATCGCCGCACGCGCCGTCCTGGGCATCGCCGGGGCCGTGCTCGCGCCGTCCACCCTCGCGCTGATCCGCAACATCTTCCACGACCCCACCGAGCGCCGCACCGCCATCGCGATCTGGACCGCCGGGCTCTCCGGCGGCGCCGCGCTGGGCCCGATCGTGTCGGGGCTGCTGCTGGAGAAGTTCTGGTGGGGCTCGGTTTTCCTGATCAACATCCCGGTCATGGCCCTGATCCTGCTGCTGGGCCCGCTGCTGCTGCCGGAGTACCGCGCCCCGCGGCCCGGCCGCTTCGACCTCCTGGGCGCCGCGCTGTCCCTGGGCACCGTGCTCCCGGTCATCTACGGCATCAAGGAACTCGCCAACGACGGCTTCGCCTGGAAGTACGCGGCCAGCACGGCCGCCGGGGTCGTCGTCGGCGTGCTGTTCTACCTCCGCCAGCGCTCGGCCGCCAACCCGCTGATCGACCTGAGCCTGTTCCGCGACCGGGGGTTCAGCGCGTCCATCGGCGTCAACCTGGTGGCGCTGTTCGCGATGGTCGGCTTCCTGCTGTTCTCCACCCAGTGGATCCAGCTGGTCTACGGACTGAGCCCGCTGGAGGCCGGGTTGTGGACGCTGCCCGCGCCGGTGGCGGTGGCGGTGACGACATCCATCGCCGCCGTGCTGGCCAAGTCGATCCGCCCCGGCTACATCATCGGCGTCGGCATGGTCGTCTCCACGGCCGGATTCGTCATCATGACGCAGCTGCGCGCCGATTCGAGCCTGGCGGTCGCGGTGATCGGCGCCACGGTGATCTCGGCCGGGGTCGGCATGGCGATCCCCCTGACCGCCGACCTGATCGTCTCCGCCGCGCCACCGGAGCGCGTGGGCGCTGCCTCGGCGCTGCCGGAGACCAGCAACCAGCTCGGCGGGGCGCTCGGGGTGGCCATCCTGGGCAGCATCGGTTCCGCCGTCTACACCCGCGATGTCTCCGACGCGACGGCCGGTCTTCCGCACCAGGCCGCCGACGCCGCGCAGGGTTCGCTCGGCGGCGCCGCGGAGGTGGCCAAGCATCTGCCCGACCGGGCGAGCGAACCGCTCCTCCAGGTCGCCGGGGAGGCGTTCACCCGCGGTATGAACGTCAGCGCCGTGGTCGCCGGGGCCGTCATGCTGGTGGGCGCCGCGGGCGCCGCGCTGCTCATGCGGCACGTCACGACTCCCGCCGGTGCGCCTGCGGCGGCCGCCCCTTCGGCGGCCGAGCCCGCACCCGCCCCCAGCCCGGAATGAGGCTCCGAGGATTCCCCGCGCTCCACGGAAAGGGTCCCCGCGCGACGGTCGCGCGGGGACCCTTATGGCGCGGGGACCCTTTCGGCAGCAGTGCGCCGCCCGGTCAGCGGCCGAGGGTCACGGGGAGCGTGGTGTATCCGGTCAGGCCCATGACGGCGCGGCGCTCGGGCGTCCCGGCCTGCTCGATCTTCGCGAAGGTGTCGATGAGCTTCGGGAAGAGTTCGGCACCCTCGATGCGCGCGAGGCTGCCGCCGAAGCAGTAGTGGGCCCCGGCGCTGAAGCTCAGGTGGGGGCCGTTGTCGCGGGTCAGGTCCAGGCGGTGCGGGTCGGGGAACCGGCGCGGGTCGCGGTTGGCGGCGGCGAGCAGGGTCAGGACGAGCACCCCCTCGGGGATCTCGGCACCGGCGATGCTGACCGGCCGGGTGGTGACCCGGCTCGCCGCGGTGGTGTGGGTGGTGTGGCGCAGCAACTCCTCCACGGCGGACGGCGTGATGCTCTTGTCCGCGCGCCAGCGGTTCAGCTCGTCGGGGTGGTCGAGGAGGGCGAGCACCCCGCTGGCGACGAGGTTGGTGGTGGCCGCGAAGCCCGCGGTGAACAGGAACAGGATGAGCGCCATCAGCTCGTCCTCGTCCAGGCGGCCGTTGGTGGCCTCCTGGACGAGCGAGGACATCAGGTCCTCGCGCGGCGCGGCGCGGCGATTCTTGATCACCTCACGGAAGTACCCGGCGAGTTCCTCGGCGGAGGCGTCGGCACGCACCAGGTCTTCGTCCGTGTAGAGGCCGGAGAAGACGTGTGACCAGTCGTCGGCCAGCTTCCACAGGTGTTTGCCGTCCTCGTACGGAAGGCCGAGCATGTCGCTGATGACCGCGACCGGGAAGGGCACCGCCAGCAGGTCCACGAGGTCGACCGGCTCGCCGCCGTCGGACCGCTCGATCAGGCCGTCGATGAGTCCGGCGGTCAGCCGCTCCACCGCGGGCTGCATCGTCTTGATCTTGTTGGGCGTGAAGACGCGGGCGGCCAGGCCGCGGATGCGGCCGTGGTCGGGCTGGTTGAGGGTGACCATCGAGTTCAGGTACATGCGCAGGGAGAGGTGGTCGGCCCAGTCCTCGCGCATCTGCGTGGCGGCGCGGGCGCCGCTCTGGACGTCGGGCAGCCGCAGGAACTCGGTGACCTCCTCGTACCCGGACATCACCCACACGCCGAGCGCGGAGGCGTTGTGGACCCGGTTCACCGACTGCAGCGTCTCGTAGAGGGGGAAGGGGTCGGCGGGGAAGGGCGGCGAGATCAGCGCGATCAACGCTTCGTCGGCCTGCTGGGCAGTCGGGGTCGTTTCGGTGGTCATGTGGGGTCGCTCTCCTCGGTGTGGTGCCGTGGTGTGGTGCTCGGGTGTGGTGCCTGGTGGCGGTCCGGTCCGGCACGCGTGGCTACGGCGCGGACCGCGTGTCCAGTTCGCCGTCGAGGACGTCGAACAGTTCGTCGGCGGAGAGCGATGCGAGATCGGTCTCCTCGCTCTGGTCCGGGCGGTGGGTCTCCAGCCACCCGGTCGTCAGGGCCCGCAGCCGGTCGGCGACGCGGCCGTAGACCTCCTCGTCCGGTGTCGCCGACGCCAACGCCGCCTCCAGCCGGGCCAGTTCCGCCTCCAGCGGGGACGCGGTGGCCGTCGGCTCCTGGTCGCCGCCGCTCAGCTGGTCGCGCAGCTCGTCGGCGACGGCGGCGGGCGTCGGGTGGTCGAACACGAGGGTGGCGGGCAGCTTCAGCCCGGTCGCCGCACGCAGGCCGTTGCGCAGCTCCACGGCGGTGAGCGAGTCGAAGCCCAGATCCTTGAACGCCCGGTCGGACCGGATGGCGTCGGCCCCGTCGTGGCCGAGCACCGCGGCGACCTGCGTCCGCACCAGGTCCAGCAGCAGGCCGTCGCGTTCGGCGTCGTCGGTCAGGGCCGCCAGCCTCCGCCGCAGCCCCGCGCCGCCGTCGCCGCCCCCCGCCACACCCGGGCCTGCGACCCGGCGGCGCGGGGTGGCCACCAGGCCGCGCAGCATCCCCGGAATCCGGTCGGCGGGGCGTTCCCGCAGGGCGGCCGGGTCCAGGCGGAACGGCGCCAGCGCCGGTTCCCGCGTACGCAACGCGTCGTCCAGCAGCGCCAGCCCCTCCGCCTGCGACAGCGCGGGCAGTCCCATGCGCAGCATGCGCTTCCGGTCGGCCTCGGCCAGCTCGCCGAGCCCGGTGTCGGCCTCCCACAGCCCGAACGCCAGCGAGGTCACCGGCAGTCCGGCGCGGTGGCGATGGCGGGCGAGCGCGTCCAGGAACACGTTCGCCGCGGCGTAGTTGCCCTGCCCCGCGGCCAGCACGAGCCCGGCGAGCGAGGAGAACAGCACGAACGCCGACAGGTCGCGGCCGGCCGTCAGCTCGTGCAGATTCCAGGCCCCGTCCGCCTTGGGCCGCAGAACCGCGTCCATGCGTTCCGGTGTCAGCCCTCGGACCAGCCCGTTGTCCACGACACCGGCCGCGTGGACGACCGCGTCGACCGGGTGCCGGGCCAGCACTCCGGCGAGCGCGGCGCGATCGGCCACATCGCACGCCTCGATCGCCACCTGCGCGCCGTGGGCCGCCAGTTCGGCGCGCAGGTCCGCCGCGCCCGGCGCGCTCTCGCCCCGGCGGCTGGTCAGGACGAGCCGCCGGACGCCGTGTGCCGTCACCAGATGGCGGGCGACCAGGGCGCCAAGGCCACTGGTCCCGCCGGTGATCAGCACCGTGGACGCCGGATCCCACGGGGTGCGGGCCTCATCCACCGCGGCGGCGGGAACGCGGGCGAATTCGGGAACCAGAAGCTCACCGCCGCGGGCCGCCACCTCGGGCGCGTCGATCACGTCGCTCACGTCCGGCACGGTGGCCTCGTCGTCGAGGTCCAGCAGCAGGAACCGGCCGGGGTTCTCCGCCGCGGCCGCCCGCACCAGACCCCACACGGGCGCCTGGCCCAGATCGACGTCCTCGTCCTCGACCGCCACCGCGCGGCGGGTGACGACCGCGAGCCTCGCCTCGTCCTTGCCGTGGTCGGCCAGCCACTCCTGGATGCGCGCCAGCACCTCGCCCAGGACCAGGCGTACGGCCTCGGGCGCGTCCCCCGCCGCGCGCGGGACCTCGTACACCTCGACCGGTGCCTCCGGGAGGGGGCGGCCCGTTGCCTTGGTCCAGGTGAGCGCGAACAGCGACTCGCGGTGGTCACCGCTTCCCCGCAGCTGCTCGGCCGAAACGGGCCTCGACGCCAGGTTCGCCACCGACAGGACGGGCGCCCCGGTCTCGTCGGCGACCAGCACCTCCGTACCGTCGCCCCCCTTCCGGTGCGACAGCCGGACGCGCAGCGCCGAGGCGCCGGCCCGGTGGAGCGAGACGCCGCCCCAGGAGAACGGCAACTCCGGCGCCCCGTCAGCGTCGCCTTCGACCAGCCCGACGTGCATCGCCGCGTCCAGCAGCGCCGGATGCACACCGAACCGGGACGCCTCCGCCCCTTCGGGCAGCGCGACCTCGGCGAACACGACGTCATCGCCGCGCCGCCAGGCCGCCCTGAGTCCCTGGAAGGCCGGACCGTAGTCATAACCGCGGGCGAGCAGGGCCTCGTAGGCGCCGTCCACCGGAAGCGGTGTCGCGTCGGCCGGTGGCCAGACGCCGAGATCGGACGACGGTGGTGTGGCGGACGGGACGATGCCGCCGGTGGCGTTACGGGTCCATGTCTCGTCGTCGAGGGACGAGTAGATCTCGATGCTGCGCGCGCCGGACGCCTGCGGGCCACCCACGACGACCCGTACCGCTACGCCGCCCTTCTCGGGGACGACGAGGGGCGCTTCGAGGGTCAGCTCGTCGATCGCCTCGCATCCCACCTGGTGAGCGGCGTGCAACGCCAGCTCGACCAGCCCGGTGCCGGGCAGCAGCAGGGTGCCCAGCACATCGTGATCCGCGAGCCAGGGCTGGGCGTCGAGGGAGAGCCGCCCGGTGAACACGGCCCCACCGGTGTCCGGCAGCACGACCCGCGCGCCCAGCAGCGGATGGTCGAGCGAGTCGGCCCCGGCGAGGGTCTTCGGCTGCTCGATCAGCCAGTAGCGCTCGCGCTGGAAGGCATACGTGGGCAACTCCACCCGCCGCGCCCCGCGCCCCGCGAACACCGCACCCCAATCCACCGCCACACCCGCCACAAACAACCGCCCCACCCCGGCGAACACACCCTCCACCTCAGAACGGTCCCGGCGCAGCGTGGCCGCCATCGTGCCCTCGACGGACTGCTGCGCCATCGCCGTCAGCACACCATCCGGCCCCACCTCCAGGAACCGGGTCACACCCTCCTCCCGTAACGCACACACGTCATCGGCGAACCGCACCGCCTCCCGCACATGCCGCACCCAGTACCCCGCCGACCCCACATCCTTGACCAGCCGGATCCCCGGCCGACCGTAGGTGACGGTCTCGGCCACCTCGCGGAACTCCTCCAGCATCGGATCCATCAACGGCGAATGAAACGCATGCGAGACCGACAGACGCCTCGTCTTACGGTCACCGAACCGGTCGGCGACCTTCGCCACCGCATCCTCGGCACCGGAAACCACCACCGACGAAGGGCCATTGACCGCAGCGATCCCCACCGCACCGTCCAACAGCGGCGCCACTTCCCCCTCCGTGGCCTGAATCGCCACCATCGCCCCACCGGACGGCAACGCCCGCATCAGCCGCCCCCGCGCCACCACCAGGCGCGTCGCGTCCTCCAGGCTCAGCACTCCCCCGACGTGGGCGGCGGCCAGCTCGCCGATCGAATGACCGACCAGGTAATCCGGGCGGATCCCCCAGGACTCCACCAGCCGGAACAGGGCCACCTCCAGGGCGAAGATGGCGGGCTGGGTGAACTCCGTACGTTCCAACGCCGCCGCATCACCCCACATCACCTCTTTCAACGGCAGCCCCGACGCCTCGCACACCGCGTCGAAAGCCGCCGCGAAGACCGGGAAGGTGTCATACAACTCCCGCCCCATCCCCAGGCGTTGACTACCCTGTCCGGTGAACAGGAACGCCAGCTTGCCGCCCTCGCCCGCCGTCACACCGCTGATCGTCTCCGACCCGACCAGCACCGCACGATGCTCCAGCACGGCACGCCCCGTCGCCGCCGAGAACGCCACATCCAGCTCATCGTGATCCGCGGCGAAGGCACTGATCCGCTGAATCTGGGCGTGGAGCGCGTCAGGTGTCTTCGCGGACACCACGATGGGCGCCACCGGGAGTTCGCGGCGCTCCCCGGGCTGGTCCTCGGCCGGTGGGGCTTCCTCCACGATCACGTGGGCGTTCGTCCCACTGATGCCGAAGGAGGAGATGCCCGCGCGGCGCGGGTGCTCGCCGCGCGGCCACTTCCTGGGCTCGGTCAGCAGCCGGACGTTGCCCGCCGACCAGTCCACCTGCGGCGTCGGCTCGTCCACATGCAGCGTCCTCGGCAGCACATCGTGCCGCATCGCCTGCACCATCTTGATGATGCCCGCGACACCGGCCGCCGCCTGGGTGTGGCCCATGTTGGACTTGACCGACCCCAGCCACAGCGGCTCGTCCCGATCCTGTCCGTACGTCGCCAGCAGCGCCTGCGCCTCGATCGGATCGCCCAGCGTCGTCCCCGTACCATGCGCCTCGACAGCGTCCACCTCAGCGGCCGACAGACCCGCGTTCGCCAACGCCTGGCGGATCACGCGCTGTTGGGACGGGCCGTTCGGGGCCGTCAAGCCGTTGCTGGCGCCGTCCTGATTGAGGGCGCTCCCCCGTACGACCGCCAGCACCGGGTGACCGTGACGCCGCGCGTCCGAAAGCCGCTCGACCAGCAGCATGCCCACACCCTCGCCCCACGCGGTGCCGTCGGTGGAGGAGGAGAAGGACTTGCAGCGGCCGTCGGCGGCCAGGCCGCGCTGTTCGCTGAAGTCGATGAACGACTGCGGCGTCCCCATGACGGTCACGCCGCCGACGAGGGCGAGTGAGCATTCGTCGCAGCGCAGTGCCTGCGCCGCCCAGTGCAGGGCGACCAGCGACGACGAGCACGCCGTGTCCACCGTCACCGCGGGGCCTTCGAGACCGAGGGTGTAGGCGACGCGGCCGGAGACGAGGCTGCCGCCGCCGGTGCCACCCGAGTAGTCGTGGTACATGACCCCGGCGAACACCCCGGTCGGGCTGCCCTTCAACGTGCCCGGGTCGATCCCGGCGCGTTCCAGCGCCTCCCACGACACCTCGAGCAGCAACCGCTGCTGCGGGTCCATGTCGCGGGCCTCTCGGGGGCTGATGCCGAAGAAGTCGGCGTCGAACTCCGCCGCGTCGTGCAGGAACCCGCCGTCGCGCACATAGGTCTTCCCGGGCTTGCCGGGCTCGGGGTCGTAGATGTCCTCCACGCCCCAGCCCCGGTCGGCCGGGAACTCAGAGATCGCGTCCACGCCCTCGTCCACCAGCCGCCACAGCCCCTCGGGCGAGTCCACCCCGCCCGGATAGCGGCACGCCATCGCCACGATGGCGATCGGCTCGTCGTCCGCCCGGACCATGGCGGGCCCGGCCGCCGTGTTCTCCACGGCGCCGGACAGCCCGCCCAGGAGGTGGCGGGCCAGCTCGCCGGGGGTCGGGTAGTCGAAGACGAGGGTGGCGGGCAGCCGGAGCCCGGTGGCGGCGCCCAGGAGGTTGCGCAGCTCGATGGCGGTGAGGGAGTCGAAGCCGAGGTCGCGGAAGGCCCGTTCGGGGTCGACGGCCCCGGCTCCGGCAAGGCGGAGGACGGTGGCGGCCTGGGAGCGGACGAGGGCGAGGAGTTCGGCGGCGCGTTCGTCGTCGTCGGTGAGTGCGGCCAGGCGCCGCCGTAGCGCGTCGGTCGCGGGGGCCGTGGCGTCGGCGACGCGGCGCGATCGGCCCCGTACGAGGCCGCGCAGGAGCGGTGGGGGTGTGTCGAAGGCCGCCAGGTCGAACCGGGCGGGCACCAGCGCGGGTTCCGCGGCACCGGCGGCCGCGTCGAGCAGGGCGAGGCCGTCTTCCGGTGCCAGGGTGCGCAGCCCCGCCTGGTCGAGACCGTCCGCCATGCCCTCTCCGGCCCACGGCCCCCAGGCCAGCGCCAGCGCGGGGAGCCCGGCGGTGTGCCGGTGACGCGCGAGGGCGTCCAGGAAGGTATTGGCGGCCGCGTAGTTGCCCTGTCCGGGCGCGCCGAGGACACCGGCGACGGACGAGAAGAGCACGAACGCGGTCAGCCCCATGTCACGGGTCAGCTCATGCAGATGCCATGCCGCGTCCGCCTTCGGGCGCAGTACCAGGTCCATCCGCTCCGGTGTCAGCGACGCGATCACTCCGTCGTCCAGCACGCCCGCCGCGTGCACGACCCCGCCGATGGTCCGGCCGTCGAGCAGCGTGGCGAGGGCGTCGCGGTCGGACGCGTCGCACGCCGCCACCTCGGCCTCGGCGCCCAGCGCGGCCAGCTCCTCCGTCAGCTCGGCCGCTCCCGGAGCCTCCGGGCCACGGCGGCTGGTCAGCAGCAGCCGCCGTATCCCGTGCCGGGTGACGAGGTGGCGGGCGACGGCGGCGCCGAGGGCGCCGGTCCCGCCGGTGATCAGGACGGTGCGTTCGGTGTCCCAGGTGGGCGCGTCCGGGCCGAGCGGCGCCCTGGCCAGCCGGGGTACCCGCACCTCGCCGTCACGGACGCACAGCTCGGGCTCCCCGGTGACCAGGACGGAGCGGGGATCGACCGGCACATCGGTGTCGGTGTCGACGAGTACGACGCGGCCGGGGTTCTCGCTGGCGGCGGCGCGTACCAGCCCCCGGACGGCGGCGTGGCCGAGGTCGGAGCCGTCGATCGCGCCGTGGGTGACGACGACGAGGGTGGCGTCGCCGTCCGCCGCGGTCCGCACGGCCTCCAGCACACCGCCCAGCGCCGCGTGCACCGCGCTCGGTATGTCGCCGGTCGTCGGCGGGCAGTGGTGGACGGCCACCTCGGTGTGGTCGGCCGGCGGCGGCCCGCCGGTGGCCGGGACCCACTCGACGCGGAAGAGGGCGTCCGCCACCCGGGCCGAGGCCAGGGCGAGTCCGTCGGCGGTGACGGCGCGCAGCGTCAGCGAGCCGACCGAGGCGACGGGCCGTCCCATGGCGTCGGCCAGCTCCAGCGCCACCGTGTCGTCGCCCCCGATGCGCAGGCGGACCCGGGCGGCGGTGGCGCCCTCGGTGTGCAGGGTGACGTCCGACCAGGAGAACGGCAGGACGGTCGGGCCGTCGTCCGTCAGGTCGAGGGCGTGCAGCGCCGAGTCGAGCAGGGCGGGGTGGAGGCCGAAGCGTCCGGCGTCGACACCGGCCGGGAGGGCGATCTCGGCGAACGTATCGTCGCCGCGTCGCCACGCCGTGCGCAGTCCGCGGAACGCGGGCCCGTAGTCCAGCCGCTCGTACAGCCCTTCGGTGGCGAGGGGTTCGGCGTCGCGCGGTGGCCACGCGGCGAGGTCGGTGGCCGGTACACCGGCGTCGGGTGCCAGGATCCCTTCGGCGTGCTGGACCCATTCGCGGTCGATCGGGGCGTCGTCGGCGCGGGAGTACACGGCCACCGGGCGGCGGCCGGACGCGTCGGGCGCGTCGACGGCGACCTGGAGGTGGACGCCGCCGTGGTCGGGCAGGATCAGGGGCGCGCCCAGGGTGAGTTCCTCGACGCGGTGGCATCCGACCTGGTCCCCGGCGCGTACGGCCAGTTCCACGTACGCGGTGCCGGGCAGCAGCACGGAGCCGAGCACGGTGTGGTCGGCCAGCCAGGGGTGGGCGCCGGTGGCCAGCCGTCCGGTGAACACCACACCGTCCGAGCCGGGCAGCCGCACCATCGCGCCGAGCAGCGGGTGGTCCGGCCGGTCGAGACCCGCGGAGGTGACGTCGCCGCCCCGGCCGCTCTTGTCGAGCCAGTAGCGGGCGCGCTGGAAGGGGTAGGTGGGCAGGTCGACGCGCCGGGCGCCCCGTCCGTCGAACACGCCCGCCCAGTCGACGCGCAGGCCCGCGCCGTGCAGCCGGCCGAGGGCGGTGAGGGCGGCGACCGCCTCGGGGTCGCGGCGGCGCAGCGCCGGGACGAGTACGGCGGTGTCGGCGGAGGTGGTGAGGCACTGCCGGGCCATGGCGGCCAGGACGCCGTCGGGCCCCAACTCCACGTAGCGGGTGACCCCTTCGGCCTCCAGCCGGGCCACCGCGTCGGCGAACCGGACCGTGTCACGGACGTGCCGCACCCAGTGGGCGGCGGTGGTGACGTCGCCGTCCGCCATGACCGGGACGCGTGGCTCGGCGTACGTGACGGTCTCGGCGACGTGGCGGAACTCGTCCAGCATCGGGTCCATCAGGGGCGAGTGGAAGGCGTGCGAAACCGTCAGGCGGTTCGTCCTGCGGGCGCCGAGCCGTTCGAGGGCCGCCGCGACGGTCGCCTCGACGCCCGCCTCGGTGCCGGAGAGCACCACCGAGGTGGGGCCGTTGACGGCGGCGATGCCGACGCCGTCGCCGAGCAGCGGGGCCACCTCGTCCGGCGTGGCCTCGACGGCCACCATCGCACCGCCGGGCGGCAGCGCCCCCATCAGCCGGGCCCGCGCGGTGATGAGCCGGGCCGCGTCGGCGAGGGAGAACACCCCGGCCACATGGGCGGCGGCCAGCTCGCCGATCGAGTGTCCGGCGACGAAGTCGGGCCGTACGCCCCACGATTCCAGCAGCCGGAACAGCGCCACCTGCAGGGCGAAGATGGCGGGCTGGGTGAACTCGGTGCGGCTCAGCGCCTCCTCGTCGCCCCACATCACCTCGCGTACGGCCGGGTCCAGCGCGGCGCACACCTCGTCGAAGGCGCGCGCGAAGACGGGGAACGCCGCGTGCAGCTCCCGGCCCATGCCCAGGCGCTGGCTGCCCTGTCCGGTGAACAGGAAGGCGGTCAGCCCGGTGGGCCGGGCGACGCCGCCGGGGGCCGTGTCCGCCGTGTCGTCCGCCAGCGCCGTCAGCTCGTTCAGGATCTCCTCGCGGTCACGACCGATGACGACGGCGCGGCGGGTCAGCGCGGCCCGGCCGGTGGCGAGGGAGAAACCCAGGTCCACGGGGTCCAGGCCGGGCGTGGCCCGCAGGTGGCCGGCCAGTTGCCGGGCCTGGGCGCGCAGGGCGGCCGTGGTGCGGGCGGACAGGGGCAGCGGCACGGGTACGCCCGGGAACGCGGGCTGCCCGGCGGGCTGGGGCTCGGGGGCGGGGGTGGGATCGGCCTGTTCGATGATCACGTGGGCGTTGGTGCCGCTGACGCCGAAGGAGGACACCGCGGCGCGGCGCGGACGGCCGGTGTCGGGCCAGTCGCGGGCCTCGGTGAGGAGTCGTACGTTCCCCGCGTCCCAGTCCACCTGCGGCGTCGCCGCGTCGATGTGGAGCGTCTTCGGCAGCGCGCCGTGCCGGATGGCCTCGACCATCTTGATGACGCCCGCGACGCCGGCGGCGGCCTGGGAGTGGCCGATGTTCGACTTGATCGAGCCGAGCCAGAGCGGGCGGTCATCAGAGCGGTCCCGGCCGTACGTGGCGAGCAGCGCCTGCGCCTCGATCGGATCGCCGAGCGAGGTCCCGGTGCCGTGCCCCTCCATGGCGTCGACGTCGGCCGGCGTCAGCCCGGCGGCGGCCAGCGCCTGCTGGATCACCCGGCGCTGGGAGGGGCCGTTGGGGGCGCTGAAGCCGTTGGACGCGCCGTCCTGGTTGACCGCCGAGCCGCGTACCACGGCGAGCACGGGGTGGCCGTGGCGGCGGGCGTCGGACAGCTTCTCCAGCAGCAGCACGCCCGCGCCCTCCCCCCAGCCGGTGCCATCGGCGGAGGCGGCGAACGAGCGGCAGCGGCCGTCGGGCGAGAGCCCGCGCTGCTCGCTGAACTCGATGAACGTCTCGGGCGTGGCCATCACGCTGACGCCCCCGGCCAGCGCCAGCGCGCACTCCCCCGTACGCAGCGCCTGCGCCGCCCACTGCATCGCCACCAGCGACGAGGAGCAGGCGGTGTCGACGGTGACCGCCGGGCCCTCGAAACCGAGGGTGTAGGCGATCCGCCCGGACACCAGGCTGCCGTCGCTGCTGGTGATGCCGTAGTCGTGGTACATCGCTCCGGCGAACACGCCGGTGCGGCTGCCGCGCAGCGACGCCGGGTCGAGGCCGGCCCGTTCCACCGCTTCCCAGGTGATCTCCAGCAGCAGCCGCTGCTGGGGGTCCATGGTCAGGGCCTCGCGCGGGCTGATGCCGAAGAACTCGGGGTCGAAGTCGGCGGCGTCGTACAGGAATCCGCCGTGGCGGACGTAGCTCTTGCCGGGCTTTCCGGGCTCCGGGTCGTACAGGGCGCTCAGGTCCCAGCCACGGTCGCCGGGGAACGGGCCGATGGCGTCGCGGCCCTCGGCGACCAGCTCCCACAGCCCCTCCGGGGAGGTGACACCACCGGGGAAGCGGCAGGCCATGCCGATGATCGCGATGGGTTCGGTGGCGGCATGCGCGGCGGCGCGCAGGCTCTCGTTGTCCTGCCGCAGCCGCTCGTTCTCGACGAGCGAGCCGCGCAGCGCCTCGACGATCTCCTCGACCTTGGCTTCCACCGTCGTCTCAGCCTCCGCTCACCGTCGTGGTCCGCGCGCCGGTGGCGCCGACCGTGTCAAGGAATGTGCCGAGCACCTCGGTGAAGCGTTCCGGTTCCTCGAGGTGCGGGGCGTGGCTGGAGTCTTCGAAGATCTCCCAGCGGGCGTTCGGGATGAGTTCCGAAAAGGGGCGCACGGTGACCGGGGTGGCCTCGTCGTGGCGGCCGGAGACGACGAGGGTGGGCACATCGATGCGGGGCAGGTGGTCGACCACCGACCAGTCGCGCAGGCTGCCGATGACATGGAACTCGTTGGGGCCGTTCATGGTGCGGTAGACCGTCGGGTCGGTGACGGCCTCCAGGTACGAGGCCATGAGTTCGCCGGGCCACGGGTCGAGGCGGCACACATGGCGGCTGTAGAAGACGAGCATCGCTTCCAGGTATTCGTCGCTGTCGGTGGTGCCCGCGGCCTCGTGCCGCCGCAGCGTGTCGTCCACACCGGGCGGCAGTTGGGCGCGCAGCACGTCCATCTCCGACAGCCACAGCGGGTACGAGGCGGGGGCGTTGGCGACGATGAGGCCGCGCAGCCCGGCGGGGCGGGCCGAGGCGTGCCAGGCGGCCAGCATCCCGCCCCAGGACTGTCCGAACAGGATGTAGTCGTCGGCGATGCCGAGCCGGTGGAGGAGGTTGTCCAGCTCGTCGCGGAAGAGCTGGGGGGTCCAGAAACCGGGGTCGGCGTCCGGCAGATGGGTGGAGCCCCCGTTCCCGAGCTGGTCGTAGTGCACCACGGGCCAGCCGTGGTCGGCGAAGTCGGCCAGCCGGATCAGGTAGTCGTGCGTGGATCCGGGGCCACCGTGGACGACGACGAGGGCCGGGCGGCCCGATCCCGGCTGTCCGGTGATGCGGTACCAGGTCTTGTGCTCCCGGAAGGGAACGGTTCCTTTGGCCGTGGGCGTGGGCGCCATGTCTCAAACCACCTCGGTTCGGGTCCTGTGCGTCGGTCGCGGTGTCAGTCGAGCGCCGTCAGCCACTCGTCGATGACCCGGGCGGTCGTCGGGGCGTGGTCCTGCCCGAGCGAGAAGTGGTCGCCCGGCACGGTGCGCAGGGTGTGGTCCGGGTCCCAGGGCCGGGCCCGCATCTCGGCCGGGTCGACACCCTCGGGCGGTGCGACGAACGGCTCGGCCGCCTGGACGAACAGGGTCGGCGCGGCCAGCGGTACGGGGTCGAAGTCCCCCAGCACCCCGAAGTAGTGCGGCATCGCCGACAGCCGCGCCGCGTCGTACGGTCCGAAGGCCGACTCCATCGCCAGCACCTCCCCCATGAGCTGGTCGAACCCGACCTTCATCGCCGTGTCGTCGACGCGGAAGGTGTCGACCAGGATCAGCCCGGCGGGCGGCACCTCGGCCACCTCCTCCAGATGCCGGGCGAGGACGTGGCCGATGATGCCGCCGGAGGAGTAGCCGAGCAGCGCGAACGGCTCGCCCCCGGCCGCCTCCAGTACGGCGTCGGCCAGCACCCGCGAGAGCGCATCGGCCGAACCGGGTAGCGGCTCGTCCCGGGCGAATCCGGGCAGCGGCAGCGCGGACACGTGGCGGATGTCCCGGAATTCCGCGCCCAGCCGGGCGTGCTGGTGCACACCGCCGACCGCCATGGGCGTGGCCAGGCAGATCAGCCGGGTACGGCGCGGGCCGTCGGCCAGCCGCACCGCCCTCGGAGCGCGGTCGAGGTCGCCGGGCGCGGCGAACCGGGGCCGCAGCGCCGCGACCGCCGACATCAGCGCCAGCGCGCCGGAGGAGTCACCGGCGCGCACGGCCTGCCGGAACAGGCCGGTCACGCTCTCGTCCGTCTCCGTCTCCGTCTCCGTTTCTGTCTCTCTCCGGGCCTGCGGCTCGGTGGCGGGGAGCATGGCCAGCTCATCGGTGAGGAGACGGGCCAGCCGGGACGGGTTCTTGCTGTCGAACACCGCCATCGCGGGCAGCTTCAGCCCGGTGGCGGCGTTCAGCGCGGTCCGCAGCTCCATCGCGGTGAGCGAGTCGAATCCGGCCTCCAGGAAGTCCCGCTCGGGGTCCACGGCTTCGGGGCCGCTGTGTCCGAGCATGGTGGCGGCCAGGCTCAGCACCAGATCACGCAGCGCTCCCTCCCGCCGCTCGGCGGGCAGCGCCGCCAGCTCACGCCGCAGCGCCGCCGGATCGGCAGCCGCCGCACGGTGTCCGGAGGCGGGGACCAAGCCGCGCAGCAGCACCGGGAGTTCGCCACCGGCCGCGCCGCGCAGCACCCGCAGGTCCAGCCCCATCGGCACCAGTACCGGTTCGGGGCGGGCGGACGCGGCGTCGAACAGCGCGAGGCCGTCGTCCACCGACAGCGCGGGCAGGCCCTGGCGGCGCAGCCGTCGCAGGTCGGCCTCGCCCAGGCCGCCCGCCATTCCGCCGGTGTCCGCCCACAGCCCCCAGGCGAGGGACTGCGCGGGCAGCCCTTCGGCGTGGCGGTGGTGGGCGAGCGCGTCGAGGAAGGTGTTGGCGGCGGCGTAGTTGCCCTGGCCGGGCGCGCCGAGCACCCCCGCAGACGACGAGAACAGCACGAAGGCGCTTAAGGAGTGGCCGCGGGTGAGCTCGTGCAGATTGAGCGCGCCGTCCACCTTGGGGCGCAGCACCTGGTCCAGGCCGTGCGGGGTCAGGTTGGCGATCAGGCCGTCGGCCAGCACCCCGGCCGTGTGCACGACGGCGCCCAGCGGCCGATCGGCGAGCAGTGCCTTCAAAGCTTCCCGGTCCGCCACGTCGCAGGCCGCGATCTCCACCGTCGCGCCGAGGCCGGTCAGCTCCTGGTGGAGTGCGGCCGCGCCCTCGGCGTCCATACCGCGACGGCTGGTCAGCAGCACGTCGCGGACGCCGTGCTCGGCGACCAGGTGGCGGGCGACGAGCGCGCCGAGGCCGCCCGTACCACCGGTGATCAGCACGGTGCCGAGCCGGTCCCAGGTGGTCGCCCGTTCCGGGGCGGCGGGGGTGCGTGCCAGGCGGGGTACGAGGATGTCGGCGCCCTGGACGCGTAGTTCCGGCTCGCCGGAGGCGATGGCCCGGCCGATGGGTTCCCGGTCGTCGCCGTCCGTCTCCAGCAGCGCGAAGCGCTCCGGGTCCTCCGCGTGGGCGGCGCGGACCAGGCCCCGGGCGGCCGCGTGGGCGAGGTCGTCGCCGCGCGTGACCACCATGAGCCTGCGGTCGGCGAACCGCTCGTCGGTGAGCCAGGTCTGCAGGGCGCGGAGGGTCGCGCCGGTGACCGTTCTGACGTCGTCGGCGATGCCGCCCGTGCCGCCAGGGAGCGTCAGCGCGACGGTGGCGGGCACCCGGCCGGTGAGTTCCGCCAGGTCGGCGACCATCGTCCAGTCGGTTTCGGCGGCGGGGGCGGGAGCGGGCGTCCACGCGATGTGGAAGAGGGAGTCGGCGGGCGTCGCGGGCGACGGTGCGAGTTGCGCGGCCGACACCTCCCGCGCGATCAGCGACGCCACGGACGCCACGGGCCGCCCCTGGGCGTCGGCGATACGCAGCTCCATCGCGCCCTCGCCCCGGGGCGTGAGCCGGACGCGCGCGGCCGTGGCGCCGGAGGCATGCGGCCGGACCCCCTTCCAGGCGTACGGCAGCCTCATCGCGTCGTCGTCTCCCGAGCCGAGCAGCACCGCGTGCAGCGCGGAGTCGAGCAGGGCCGGATGCAGTACGAAACGCCCGGCACCGGCCGCGTCGCCGAGCGCCACCTCGGCGAACGTCTCGTCGCCGGCGCGCCAGGCCGCCTTGAGCCCCTGGAACGCCGGGCCGTAGCCGAAACCGGCCTCCCGGAAACGTTCGTACGCGCCGTCGGTGGCGATCCGCACCGCCTCGGGCGGCGGCCACCGCGTCAGGTCGGAAGGCGGCGGCGCGGCGGTGTCCTCGGGCGTCAGCGCGCCCTCCGCGTGCAGGGTCCAGGCCGCCTCCGGGCCGGCGTCCTCGGACTGCGCGTGGAGGGTGAGGGGGCGTCGGCCCGTGTCGCCGGCCGGTTCGCCGACCGTCAGCCGCAACCGCACCCCGCCGCCCTCGGGCAGGGTCAGCGGCGCGTGCAGCGTCAGCTCTTCGAGGACGGGGCAGCCGACCCGGTCGCCCGCGCGCAGGGCCAGTTCCACGTACGCGGTCCCGGGCAGCAGCGTCGTGCCGAGCACCGCGTGGTCGGCCAGCCAGGGCTGGGTGTCCGTCGACAGCCGCCCGGTGAACACCACGGTCCGGGATCCCGGCACCGCCACTTCGGCGCTCAGCAAGGGGTGGTCGAGCGCGGTGAGGCCCATGGACGCGGCGTTTCCGCCCTCGGTGGCCACCGGCGCCGACAGCCAGTAGCGGCTTCGCCGGAAGGCGTAGGTGGGCAGATCGACGCGGTGTGCTCCCCGTCCCGCGAAGAGGGCCGTCCAGTCGGGAGAGGCACCCGTGGTGTGCAGTTGCGCGACCGCCGTGAGCAGCGTCGTGGCCTCGGGCCGGTCGCGGCGCAGAGCGGCCGCCGCCGTGGCGTCCGGGGCCGTCTGCCGGGTCATGGCCGTGAGGATGCCGTCCGGCCCGATCTCCAGGAACCGGGACACGCCCTCGCTCTCCAGACGGCTCACATCGTCGGCGAACCGCACCGCCTCCCGCACGTGCCGCACCCAGTACTCGGCCGACGCCATGTCCTTCACCAGCCGGATCCCCGGCCGACCGTAGGCGACGGTCTCGGCCACCTCGCGGAACTCCGTCAGCATCGGATCCATCAACGGCGAATGGAACGCGTGCGAGACCGACAAACGGCTCGTCTTACGGTCACCGAACCGGTCGGCGACCTTCGCCACCGCATCCTCGGCACCGGAGACCACCACCGACGACGGACCATTGACCGCAGCGATCCCCACCGCACCGTCCAGCAGCGGCGCCACTTCCCCCTCCGTGGCCTGAATCGCCACCATCGCCCCACCGGACGGCAACGCCCCCATCAGCCGCCCCCGCGCCGTGATCAGCCGCGCGGCGTCCTCCAGGCCGAACACCCCCGCGACATGCGCCGCCGCCAGCTCCCCGATGGAATGGCCGGCGAGGAAGTCCGGGCGAAGCCCCCAGGACTCCACCAGCCGGAACAGGGCCACCTCCAGGGCGAAGATGGCGGGCTGGGTGAACTCCGTGCGGTGCAGCGCCGCCTCGTCACCACCCCACATCACCTCCTTCAACGGCAGCCCCGACGCCTCGCACACCGCGTCGAAAGCCGCCGCGAAGACCGGGAAGGTGTCATACAACTCCCGCCCCATGCCCAGGCGTTGACTGCCCTGTCCGGTGAACAGGAACGCCACCTTGCCCTCGCGGGTCCTGCCGGTGACGACGGACGGCGACGGGGTCTTCCGGGCCAGCGCGGTGAGGCCCGCGAGGAGTTCCGTACGGTCGTCGGCGACGACCCCGGCGCGGTGTTCGAGGGCCGCGCGGCCGGTCGCCAGCGAGAAGGCGACGTCCACGGGGGTCAGGTCCGGTCGTTCCCGCAGATGGGAGTAGAGGTGTTCGGCCTGGGCCCGCAGCGCCTCCGGGTTCCTGCCCGACAGGGTCCACACGACGGGCCCCTCGGTGACAGCCGGGGCCGCGTCCTCCTCGGCCTCGACGGGCGGGGCCTCCTCGATGATGACGTGGGCGTTGGTGCCGCTGATGCCGAAGGACGACACGCCCGCGCGGCGCGGACGCTCGCCGCGCGGCCACTCCCGCGCCTCGGTGAGCAGCCGGACCTCGCCCGCCGCCCAGTCCACCTGCGGGGTGGGCTCGTCCACGTGCAGCGTCCTCGGCATGACACCGTGCCGCATCGCCTGCACCATCTTGATGACGCCCGCCACGCCCGCCGCCGCCTGGGTGTGACCGATGTTGGACTTGATCGACCCCAGCCACAGCGGCTCGTCCCGGCCCTGGCCGTACGTGGCGAGCAGCGCCTGCGCCTCGATCGGGTCGCCGAGCGTCGTCCCCGTGCCGTGCCCCTCGATCAGATCGACCTGGTCGGCGGAGACCCGGGCGTTGGCCAGCGCCTGCTTGATCACCCGTTGCTGGGCGGGGCCGTTGGGCGCGGTCAGGCCGTTGCTGGCGCCATCCTGGTTGATCGCCATGCCCCGTACGACCGCCAGCACCGGGTGGCCGTTGCGGCGCGCGTCCGACAGCCGCTCGACCAGCAGCATGCCCACGCCCTCACCCCAGCCGGTGCCATCGGCGGCCGCCGCGTACGACTTGCAGCGGCCGTCGGGGGCCAGCCCGCGCTGGTGGCTGAATTCGATGAACGTCTCCGGCGTGGCCATCACCGTGACACCACCCGCGAGCGCGAGCGAGCACTCCCCCGACCGCAGCGCCTGGACCGCCCAGTGCAGGGCGACCAGGGAGGAGGAGCAGGCGGTGTCGACGGTGACCGCCGGGCCCTCCAGACCGAGGGCGTAGGCGACACGGCCGGAGGCGATGGCGCCCGTGCTGCTGTTGTAGGTGTAGTCGTGGTACATCATCCCGGCGAACACACCGGTCGGGCTGCCCTTGAGCGTCGACGGGTCGATCCCGGCCCGCTCCAGCACCTCCCAGGACGCCTCCAGCAGCAACCGCTGCTGCGGATCCATGACCATCGCCTCATTCGGCGCGATCCCGAAGAACTCGGGGTCGAACTCTGCCGCGTCGTACAGGAACGCCCCTTCCCGGCTGTACGTCTTGCCGGGGCGTCCGGGCTCGGGGTCGTAGATGCCCGCCTCGTCCCAGCCACGGTCGGTGGGAAACCGCGAGACGGCGTCCGTTCCGTCGGCGACCAGCCGCCACAGCTCCTCGGGCGAGGCCGCGCCGGGATAGCGGCAGCTCATGGCCACGATCGCGATGGGTTCGCGGGAGGCGGCCCGCAGGGCGCGGTTGCTCGCGCGCAGGCTCTCGGTCTCCTTGAGCGACGCGCGCAGCGCCGCCACGAGCTTCTGGTCGGTGTCGGCCATCGTGTCCTCAGGCTTCTCGCGTCGCGTCGTCCGGGGCGGTGTCCTGCAGCGCCATGCTGATGAGGGTGTCGGTGTCCAACGCGTCGATCGCGTCGATCGCGTCGCGCGGCTCCGCCACGGGCGCGGCCGTGGCGGGGACGGCACCGGCGAGTTCGAGCAGGGTGTCCATCACGCCCGCGTCGTGCAGCCGGGTGAGCGGGATCGAGGCGAGCAGGCGGCGAATCGTGTCCTCGTCGGCTCCGGTGTCACCGTCGGCGGGGGCGGGCGCCAGTTCCGTGGCGAGGTGTTCGGCCAGCACCCGGGCGTTGGGATAGTCGAAGATCAGGGTGGGTGGCAGCCGCAGCCCGGCGGTGGCGTTGACGGCGTTGCGGAATTCGACCGCGCCCAGCGAGTCGAAGCCGAGGTCGCCGAAGGCCCGCTCGGGTTCGATGGCCTCCGGGCCCGCGTGCCCCAGCACGGCCGCCGCATGGGTACGGACGAGGGCCAGCAGTTCGTCGTACCGCTCGTCGGCGGGCAGTGCGGCCAGCCGCTGCCGCAGCTGGGCCGACCTCCCCTCGTCGTGCTGCGCCGCTACGGCCCGCCGCGCGGAGCCGCGTACCAGGCCGCGCAGCATCGGGGGTGCCTCGGCCGCGTTCAGCGTCCTGGTGTCCAGGCTCATGGGAACGAGGACGGGGGTGGCGAGGGCGGTGGCCGTGTCGAAGAGCTTCAGCCCTTCGGCGGGCGACAGCCCCGTCAGTCCCGCACGGCCCATCCGCTGCCGGTCCTGGTCCGCCAGCTCCCCGGCCATACCGGCATCGGTCGCCCACAGCCCCCAGGCCAGGGACTGGGCGGGCAGGCCCTGGGCGCGGCGGTGTGCGGCCAGGGCGTCCAGGAACGCGTTGGCCGCCGCGTAGTTGCCCTGCCCCGGCGAGCCGATCGCACCCGCCGCCGAGGAGAACAGCACGAACGCGGTGAGGTCCATCTCGCGCGTCAGCTCGTGCAGATGCAGCGCCGCGTCCACCTTCGGACGCAGCACCCGGTCCACCCGCTCCGGCGTCAGCGACGCGATCACCCCGTCATCCAGCACACCCGCCGCATGCACGACGCCGGTCAGCTCCCGGCCCGCCAGCAGCGCGGCCACGGACTCACGATCCGCCACATCACACGCCGCCACCTCCACCTCGGCCCCCAGCCCGGTCAACTCCGCCACCAGGTCCGCCGCGCCCGGTGCGTCCGGCCCGCGGCGGCTGGTCAGCAACAGCCGCCGCACCCCGTGTCCGGTCACCAGATGGCGTGCCACCAGCCCGCCCAGCGCCCCCGAGGCGCCCGTGACCAGCACCGAGTCGCCGAAGACGGAGGAGGGTTCGGACTCCGTCACCGAGGCGGCCCGCAGCCGTGGTGTGTAGACCTTGCCGTCCCGGACCGCCACCTGCGGCTCCCCCGCCGCCAACGCCAGGGCGATGTCCGCATCGTCGTCCGCACCGGCCACGTCGACCAGGACGACCCGCCCCGGATCCTCCGACTGGGCGCTGCGCACCAGGCCCCACACCGCCGCACCGGCCAGGTCGATGACGTCCTCACCGGCGAGCGACACCGCGCCACGGGTGACCACCGCCAGGGCGCCGGTCCCCGCCTGGAGCGCCGTCAGTACGGAACGCAGCGCGGAGCGGACGTCGTCGCCGTCGGCCCGCCACACCGTCATGTCGTCGGCCGCCCGGCCCGGTGCGGCCACCGGTGTCCACTCCACCTGGAACAGCGAGTCGACGCGGGCGAGCGACGGTGTGGCCATCGGGCGCAAGGTCAGGGAGTCCACCGAGATGACCGGCCGGCCGGTGCCGTCCACGGCGTCCAGGGTGATCTGGTCCCGGCCCGGTGACGTGATCCGTACGCGGAGCGCATCGGCGCCGGAGGCGTGCAGTTCCACGCCGGTCCAGGAGAAGGGGAGGACGACGCGGTCGTCGTCCGACAGCAGCGGGATGGCGTGCAGGGCCGCGTCCAGAAGCGCCGGGTGCAGTCCGAACCGGTCCGCCGCGCCGGGCAGTACGACCTCGGCGAACATCTCGTCGCCGCGCCGCCAGGCGGCCTTCAGCCCCTGGAAGACCGGCCCGTACGCCAGTCCGGCGTCCGCCAGCGCCTCGTACAGGCCCGCCACTTCCACGGGCTCCGCCCCGGGCGGCGGCCACTGTGTCATCTCCGTCGCACCGTCGCCGGTGGCCGGGGCCAGGGTTCCGGCGGCGTGGCGGGTCCAGGACTGGTGGACCTCGTCCTCGCCGCGCGAGTACACCTCGACCGGCCGGTGGCCGGATCCGTCATCGGGGCCGACCAGCACCTGAAGGGCCACGGCACCGCGCTCCGCGAGGACCAGCGGCGCCTCGATCGTCAGGTCCTCGATCCGGCCGCATCCCACCTCATCGCCCGCGCGGACGGCCAGCTCGACGAAGCCCGTACCGGGGAAGACCAGCCCGCCGCCGACGACATGGTCGGCCAGCCAGGGCTGCGTCCCGGCCGACAGCCGCCCGGTCAGCACGGTCTGATCGGTGCCCGCCACCCCGACCGCCGCCTCCAGCAGCGGATGGTCGGAGCCCTCCGGCCCGCGCCCGGACTCCAGCCAGTACGACTGCCGCTGGAAGGGGTAGGTCGGCAGATCGACGCGGCGTGCCCCACGGCCGCCGAGGACGGCCTCCCAGTCGACCCGGACCCCGGCGGTGAACAGCCGCCCGACCGCCGTGAACAGGCTTTCCGTCTCGGGTTGGCCGCGGCGCAGCACCGCTGCCATCGTGCCCTCGGCGATCTGCTGGACCATCGCCGTCAGCACGGCGTCCGGCCCGATCTCCAGGAACCGGTTGACCCCCTCGTCCCGCAGGACGCGCACGTCGTCGGCGAACCGCACGGTGTCCCGCACATGTCGCACCCAGTACTCCGCCGACGCCATGTCCTTCGTCAGGCGGATGGCCGGTTCGTGGTAGGTGACGCTCTCGGCAATCTCCCGGAAGTCTTCCAGCATCGGGTCCATCAGCGGTGAATGGAACGCGTGCGACACCTTCAGCCGGGTCGTCCTGCGGTCGCCGAACCGCTCGGCGAGCGCGGTCACGGCGTCCTCGGCGCCGGAGACGACCACGGACGCCGGGCCGTTGACCGCCGCGAGGCCCACCGCTTCGCCGAGGAGCGGCGTGATCTCCTCCTCGGTGGCCTGGATGGCCACCATGGCGCCGCCGGGCGGCAGCGACTGCATCAACTGTCCGCGCGCCGTGATCAGCCGCGCGGCGTCCTCCAGCCCGAACACCCCGGCTACATGGGCCGCCGCCACCTCGCCGATGGAATGCCCGGTGAGCACGTCCGGTGTGATGCCCCACGACTCCAGCAGCCGGAACAGCGCCACTTCGAGCGCGAACACGGCGGGCTGGGTGAACTCGGTGCGCCGCAGGGCGACTTCGTCGCCCCACATCACCTCGCGCAACGGCAGGTCGAGCGCGTCGCACACCTCGTCGAACGCCGCCGTGAACGCCGGGAACGTGTCATACAGCTCCCGGCCCATCCCCACCCGCTGGCTGCCCTGCCCGGTGAACAGGAACGCCAGCCTGCCTTCGGTGACCGCGCCGATGACGGTCTCCGACGATCCGATCCGCACCGCGCGGTGCTCCAGCGCGGCCCGGCCCGTCGCGGCCGAGTACGCCACGTCCAGCGCGTCCTGCCCGACGGCGGCCATCCGGTCGAGCTGGGCCTCCAGCGCCGCCCGTGTCCTGGCCGACACCACCAGCGGTACGACCGGCAACTCGCGTCGCTCGGCGGGCGCTTCCTCGACGGGCGGGGCCTCTTCGATGATGGCGTGGGCGTTGGTGCCGCTGATGCCGAAGGACGACACGCCCGCACGGCGCGGACGCTCGCCGCGCGGCCACTCCCGCGCCTCGGTGAGCAGCCGGACCTCGCCCGCCGCCCAGTCCACCTGCGGGGTCGGCTCGTCCACGTGCAGCGTCCTCGGCAACACGCCGTGCCGCATCGCCTGCACCATCTTGATGACGCCCGCCACACCGGCCGCCGCCTGGGTGTGACCGATGTTCGACTTGATCGACCCCAGCCACAGCGGCTCGTCCCGCCCCTGCCCGTACGTGGCGAGCAGCGCCTGCGCCTCGATCGGGTCGCCCAGGGTGGTGGCCGTGCCATGTGCCTCGACCGCGTCCACCTCGGCCGGTGACAGGCCCGCGTTGGCCAGGGCCTGCCGGATCACGCGCTGCTGGGAGGGGCCGTGGGGGGCCGTCAGCCCGTTGCTGGCGCCGTCCTGGTTGGTGGCCGTACCCCGGACGACCGCCAGCACCGGGTGGCCGTTGCGGCGCGCGTCCGACAGCCGCTCGACGAGCAGCATGCCCACGCCCTCACCCCAGCCGGAGCCCTCGGCCGCGGCGGCGAAGGAGCGGCACCGGCCGTCCCGCGACAGGCCCCGCTGCTCGCTGAACTCGATGAAGTTGTCCGGCGTGGCCATCACGGTGACGCCGCCCGCGAGGGCGAGCGTGCACTCGCCCGACCGCAGCGCCTGCGCGGCCAGGTGCAGGGCGACCAGGGAGGACGAGCAGGCGGTGTCGACGGTGACGGCCGGGCCCTCCAGGCCGAGGGTGTAGGCCACGCGGCCGGAGACGATGGCGCCCGTGCTGCTGTTCTGGCTGTAGTCGTGGTACATCATCCCGGCGTACACACCGGTCGCGCTGCCCTTCAGCGTCGTCGGGTCGATTCCCGCGCGCTCCAGCACCTCCCAGGACGCCTCCAGCAGCAGCCGCTGCTGGGGGTCCATGACCATTGCCTCGTTCGGCGCGATCCCGAAGAAGCCGGGGTCGAACTCGGCCGCGTCGTACAGGAACGCGCCCTTGTCGACGTAGGTGGTGCGCGGCCGGGTGCCGGTGGGGTCGTAGATCCGCTCCAGGTTCCAGCCCCGGTTGTCGGGGAAGGCCGAGATGGCGTCCGCACCGTCGTCCACCAGCCGCCACAGGTCCTCCGGCGAGGACACTCCGCCGGGGTAGCGGCAGGCCATGCCGATGATCGCGACGGGGTCGCCGTCGGCGGCGGTCGCGACCGGCTTGACGTGGCGCTCCTGCACGGTGCCCGACACCTCGTCCAGCAGATGGCGCGCGAGGACGGCGGGGGTCGGGTAGTCGAACACCAGCGTGACCGGCAGCCGGAGTCCCGTCGTCTGTCCCAGCGCGTTGCGCAGCTCCATCGCGGCCAGCGAGTCGACCCCCAGATCGCGGAACGCGCGCTCCGGGTCGACGGCCTCCGGCCCGGCGTAGCCGAGGGTCGTGGCGGCCTGGGCGCGGACCAGGGTCAGCAGCGTCTCCAGGCGCTGGTTCTCGGACAGGCCCACCAGCCGCTGGCGAAGGCCGTCCGCGTCGGCCCGGGTCCGGGCGGTGCCGCGGGTGACGGCGGGGACCAGGCCACGCAGCAGCTCGGGGACGGATCCGCTCGCGCGGACCGCCGCGAGGTCCAGCTTCACGGGGACGACGGCCGCGGGGGTGGCCGTGCGGGCGGCCGCGTCGAAGAGTGCCAGGCCCTCGCGGTGGGACAGCGGGAGGATTCCACCGCGGGTCATCCGGGACCGGTCGGTGTCGCCCAGGCTCCCGGCCATACCGGAGCTGGTCCGCCACACACCCCAGGCCAGGGACAGGGCGGGCAGGCCCTGGGCGCGGCGGTGTGCGGCCAGGGCGTCCAGGAACGCGTTGGCCGCCGCGTAGTTGCCCTGCCCCGGCGAGCCGATCACCCCGGCGGCGGAGGAGAACAGCACGAACGCGGTGAGGTCCATCTCGCGCGTCAGCTCGTGCAGATGCAGCGCTGCGTCCACCTTCGGACGCAGCACCCGGTCCACCCGCTCCGGCGTCAGCGACGCGATCACCCCGTCGTCCAGCACACCCGCCGCATGCACGACGCCGGTCAGCTCCCGGCCCGCCAGCAGCGCGGCCACGGACTCACGATCCGCCACATCACACGCCGCCACCTCCACCTCGGCCCCCAGCCCGGTCAACTCCGCCACCAGGTCGGCGGCGCCCGGCGTGTCCGCGCCCCGGCGACCGGTCAGCAGCAGCCGCCGTACGCCGTACTCGGTGACGAGGTGGCGGGCCATCAGGCCGCCCAGCACTCCGACCCCGCCCGTGATCAGCACCGATTCGCCGAACTCCGTTGCCGGAACGTCCCCTTGGCCGGGTGCGGATGTGGCCAGCCGGGCGAGGCGGGGAGCGTAGAGGGCGTTTCCGCGCACCACGATCCGGGGCTCCCCGGTCGCGCACGCCGACGCGATGGCGGCGTCGTCCGTCGCGCCGGTGGCGTTTGCGCCGGTGGCATCCGCGTCGGTGGCGTCCAGGTCGACCAGGACGAACCGGCCGGGGTCCTCGGTCTGGGCGCTGCGCACCAGGCCCCAGACCGCCGCCGCGGCCAGGTCGGGGGCGTCCTCGCCGGTCACCGGGACCGCGCCCCGGGTGACCACCACCAGACGTGAGTCGGCGGTCTGCAGCGCCTCCAGCGCCTGGTTCACCGCCGTACGCACATCGGATCCGGCGGCGACGCGCAGCACCTCCGTGCCGGTGGGCGACGGCGCCTCGGTGGCCGTGTCCCCGCCGGCCGGGAGCGGGGTCATCGCGATGTGGAAGAGCGATTCGGTACGGGGCTCGGCCCGCACGGCGGTGAGGGGCCGCAGCACCAAGGACTCGATCGTCGCGACGGGTTGCCCGGTCGCGTCGGCGATCGTCAGCGCCGCGACACCGTCCTGGAGCGGGGTGACGCGCACCCGCAGCGCGCCCGCGCCGGAGGCGTGCAGTTCCACGCCCGACCACGAGAACGGCAGCAGGGCCGCGTCCCCGGACCCCGCCGGGGAGAGGCCGATGGCGTGCAGGCCCGCGTCGAGCAGGGCCGGGTGCAGACCGTACGCGTCCGGCTCGGCGTCGTCCGGCAGGGCGATCTCGGCGAACACCTCGTCGCCCGCCCGCCACGCCGCCCGCAGTCCCCGGAAGGTCGGCCCGTACGCCAGGCCCAGGCCGATCAACTCCCCGTACAGGGTGCCGACATCGAGGTTCAGTGGCTCGGCTCCGGGCGGCGGCCAGGCCGTCAGGTCGTCGCCGCCACCGGTCGAGGCGGCCGCGGTCAGCTGACCGGTGGCATGCCGGTTCCAGGGCAGGTCGATGGCGTCCTGGTCTCGGGAGTACACCGTGACCGCGCGGCGGCCCGCCTCGTCCGCGGTGCCGACGACGACCTGCACGGCCACCCCGCCGCGCTCGGCGAGGACCAGGGGTTCGTGGAGGGTCAGTTCGTCGATCCGGCCGCAGCCGACCTCGTCGCCCGCGCGCACCGCCAGCTCCACGAATCCGGTGCCGGGGAAGAGGACCGATCCGTCGACGACGTGGTCGGCCAGCCAGGGCTGGGCCCCGATCGACAGCCGTCCGGTGAGCACCACCTCGTCCGAGTCCGCGAGGGTGACCGTCGCCCCCAGCAGCGGATGGTCCAGCGCGCCGAGTCCCATCGAGGCCGCGTCGGCGCCCGCCACCGCGTCGGTCAGCCAGTACCGGCGGTGCTGGAAGGGGTACGTCGGCAGCTCCACCTGCCGGGCGCCGGTTCCGGCGAACACCTTCTCCCAGTCGACGTCCACGCCATGGGTGTGGGCCTGGGCCAGGACGGTCAGGAAGCGGTCCAGGCCGCCGTCGTCGCGGCGCAGGGTGCCGATCGCGGTCCGTTCCATGCCGGGTGCCAGCACCGGATGCGCGCTGGCCTCGATGAACACGTCCACGCCCCGCTCGGTGAGCAGGCCGATCACCCGGTCGAACTCCACGGTCTGCCGCAGGTTCCGGTACCAGTAGCCCGCGTCCAGCCCCGTGGTGTCCATGAGGTCGCCGGTCACGGTGGAGTAGAAGGGGATCCGCGCGGCGCGGGGCCGGATCGGCGCCAGCACCTCCAACAGCTCCTGCTCGATCCGCTCGACCTGCGCCGAGTGCGAGGCGTAGTCCACCGGAATCCGCCGCGCGCGCACCTCCTCCGCCTCACACGCGGCGATCAGTTCCTCCAGGGCGGCCACCTCGCCGGAGACCACCGTAGAGGCGCCACCGTTCACCGCCGCGATGGACATCCGGTCGCCCCACCGTGCGAGCAGCCGCTCCGCCTCCTCCCGGGGCAGGGCGACGGACACCATCCCGCCCCGCCCGGACAGCGCGGGCAGCGCCTTGCTGCGCAACGCCACCACCCGGGCCCCGTCCCGCAACGACAGTGCTCCGGCCACGCTCGCCGCGGCGATCTCCCCCTGGGAGTGGCCCACCACCGCGACGGGCTCCACGCCGTAGTGCCGCCACAGCCCCGCCAGCGACACCATCACCGCCCACAGCACGGGCTGCACCACGTCGACCCGTTCCAGCATGGCCCCCTCGCCCAGCGCATCGCGGAGCGACCAGTCCACGAAGGGCGCCAGCGCCTCTTCACACGCGGCCATGTGGTCCGCGAACACCTCGGACGACGCGATCAGCTCGACCGCCATCCCGACCCACTGCGACCCCTGCCCCGGGAACACCATCACCGGGCCGGTCCCCGGGCGGGCCGGCACCACCGGAGCCTGCCCCTGCGCCACGGCGGCCAGGCCCTGCGCGATCTCCTCCCCCCGGGCACCCACCACCGCGGCCCGGTACGCGTACGGCGCCCGCCGCGTCGCCAGCGACCACCCCACGTCCACCGGGCGGGCGTCCCCCGCCGCCACGTCCCGCAGCCGGGCGGCGTATTCGCGCACCGCGGCCTCGGACTTGCCCGAGATCACCCATGGCACCGCCGGGCGCTCCGGGCCGTCCTCCGGCAGTGTGCCGGTCGGCGGGGCCTCCTCCAGGACCACGTGCGCGTTCGTCCCGCTGGCGCCGAAGGACGACACGGCGGCGCGGCGCGGGCTGTCGCCCTCCGGCCAGGCGCGGGCCTCGGTCAGCAGCCGGACGTTCCCCGCCGACCAGTCCACCTGCGGTGTCGGCTCGTCCACGTGCAGCGTCTTCGGCAGCATCCCGTGCCGCATGGCCTGCACCATCTTGATCACACCGGCCACGCCCGCGGCCGCCTGCGTGTGGCCGACGTTCGACTTGACCGATCCCAGCCACAGCGGCCGGTCCTCGGGGCGCTCCTGCCCGTAGGTGGCCAGCAGCGCCTGCGCCTCGATGGGATCGCCGAGCGTCGTGCCCGTGCCGTGGGCCTCCACCGCGTCCACATCGGCCGCCGTCAGGCCCGCGTTGGCCAGCGCCTGCTGGATGACCCGGCGCTGGGACGGGCCGTTCGGCGCGGTCAGGCCGTTGCTGGCGCCGTCCTGGTTGGTCGCCGTGCCCCGTACGACCGCCAGCACCCGGTGGCCGTTGCGGCGCGCCTCCGACAGCCGCTCCAGCACCAGCACGCCGACGCCCTCGCCCCAGCCGGTGCCGTCGGCCGCCGCGGCGAACGCCTTGCACCGGCCGTCCACCGACAGGCCGCGCTGCCGGCTGAACTCCACGAAGGTGACCGGCGTCGACATCACGGTCACCCCGCCCGCCAGCGCCAGCGGACATTCCCCGCCACGCAGCGCCTTGACCGCCATGTCGAGCGCCACCAGCGAGGACGAGCAGGCGGTGTCGACCGTCACCGCCGGGCCCTCAAGACCCAGGGTGTAGGCCACGCGGCCGGACACCAGAGCGCCCGTCACGCTGCTGGCCGGATAGTCGTGGTACACCAGCCCGGCGAACACACCGGTCGCGCTGCCCTTCAGCGAGGGCGGGTCGATCCCGGCCCGCTCCACCGCCTCCCAGGAGGTCTCCAGCAGCAGCCGCTGCTGGGGGTCCATCGCCAGCGCCTCCAGCGGGCTGATCCCGAAGAACTCCGGGTCGAAGTCGCCCGCGCCGTCGAGGAAGCTGCCCTGGTTGACGTAGCTGGTGTTCTCGCCCGACCCGTCCGGGTCGTACAGCCCGTCCAGGTTCCAGCCCCGGTCGGTGGGGAATTCGCCCACCGCGTCCCGGCCGTCGGCGACCAGCTCCCACAGCCCCTCCGGCGTGGCCGCGCCACCGGGGAAACGGCAGGCCATGCCCACGATCGCGATCGGCTCCCGCTCCCGGTCCTCCACCTCGTGCAGACGGCGCCGGGTTTGCTGCAACTCACCGGTGGCGAGCCGCAGATACTCCCGCAGCCGGTCCTCGTTGGAGTCCTTCGACATCGTCATCAACCCATCCGTGAAAGTCCACAAGCAGACGCGGTGTCCGTCAGGACAGTCCCAGTTCCTTGTTCAGCGCCTCGAACAACTCGTCGTCGGAAGCGGGCGCCAGGGCGTCGCCCGGTCCGGTGTCCGCCACCACTCCGCTCCGGGCGTCCCGCGCCCGGCGCGACACCGCCTCCAGCCGGGCCGTGACCTTGGCGTGAGCGGCGTCGTCGTCCGCCGCGAGCACGGTCAGGGCGTCCTCCAGCCGGCTCAGTTCGGCCAGCAGTGGCGCGGCGGGGTCGGCCTCGGCCGGGCGCAGCCCGTCGTGCAGGAGAGCGGCGACGGCGAGGGGGGTCGGGTAGTCGAACACCAGGGTCGGGGGCAGCGAGAGACCGGTCTCGGCGTTGAGCGCGTTCCGCAGTTCCACGGCGCCCAGCGAGGTGAGGCCCAGCTCGTTCACCGCGCGGTCCGGCGGGACCTCCTCGACCCCGTCGTGCCCCAGGATCCGCGCGACGTGGCCGCGTACCAGCTCCAGCAGCAGCTGCCGGCGTTCCGCCCCGGTCAGCCCGTCCAGCCGCCGCTCCAGCGACGCCTGGCCGGATGCCGTGTGGCGGGCCGGGGCGCGCACCAGCCCGCGGAACAGGGCGGGAAGTGTTCCGGTGTCGGCCTGGGTGCGCATCACCGTCAGGTCGAAGCGCACGGGAAGCGTCAGGGCCGGCCGCCCGGGCACGGTCGCCGCGTCCAGCAGGGCCAGTCCCTCGTCGGGGGTCAGCGGTGGCATTCCCGTACGCCGCAGCCGCCGCAACTCGGCCTCGTCCATCCGGTCGGCCATGCCGCCGACCTGGGCCCAGGGCCCCCAGCCCAGACACAGCGCGGGCAGCCCGTGGGCGGCGCGATGCCGGGCGAGCGCGTCCAGCCAGGCGTTCGCGGCGGCGTAGTTGGCCTGCCCGGCGCCACCGAGTGTGCCCGCGACGGACGAGAAGATCACGAACGCCGAGAGGTCATGGTCGCCGGTGAGTTCGTGCAGATGCCAGGCGGCGTCCACCTTCGGCCTCATCACCGCGTCCAGCCGCTCGGGCGTCAACGCCCCGATCAGTACGTCGTCCACGACCCCGGCCGAGTGCACGACGCCCGTCAAGGACCGTCCGGACAGCAGCGCGGCCACGGCGTCCCGGTCGGCGACATCGCAGGCGGCCACTTCCACCTCGGCGCCCAACGCCGTCAGCTCCGCGACGAGTTCGGCCGCGCCCGGTGCGTCCATGCCCCGGCGGCTGGTCAGCAGCAGGCGCCTGACGCCGTGCTCACCGGCCAGGTGGCGGGCCGTCAGGGCGCCGAGGCCGCTGGTGCCACCGGTGATCAGAACCGTGCCGTCCGGGTCCCACGACGGGGCCCCGTCCAGCGCCGGGACGCGCGCCAGCCTCGGCACCCGGATCCGGCCGTCGCGCACGGCGATCTCGGGCTCGTCGAGGCGCAACGCCTCCTCGGGCAGTTCGGCGTCAGCGTCCAGGTCGATCAGGGCGAACCGGCCCGGGTGCTCCCCCTCCGCCGCGCGCACCAGCCCCCATACCGCCGCATGCCCCAGGTCGGCGCCGTCGGTCGCGCCACGTGTGACGACCACGAGCCTGGAGGACGCCGCTCGCTCATCGGCCGGCCACTTCTGGACGACGGACAGGACCTCACGGGTCAGCGCGCGGAAACCCTCGGGCGTGGCATCCGCCACCGGCGGGCACGCGTAGACCACCACATCAGCGCCGGTCCCGGGGGCTGCGGGTGGCGCCGGTGGCGCGATCCACTCGACGTGGAAGAGCGATTCGCGGCCCCCGGTGTGGGCCCGCACCTCCTCCGTGGAGATCGGACGTGTCCCGGCCGAGTCCACCGACAGGGCCGGACCCCCTGCCTCGTCGACGCGCACCGAGACCCCGCGCCACGCGTGGGCGAGCGTCGGCCCGCCGTCGGTGTGCACGCCCGCGGCCTCTGCGGCGGCGTCGAGCACCTCGGCGTACGTCGCCTCATCGCGCGGCCAGGAGGTGCCGTCGGCCTCGGAGGAAAGAACACCGTTGGCGTGCTTCACCCAGGTCGTTTCGCCGTCACGCCGCGCGTGCACGCTGACGTTCCCCGTCTCACCGACCACCATGCGCAGCGTCAGGGCGTCCTCGGTGTCGGTCATGACCAGCGGTGTGTGGAGTTCAAGCTCCTCGACCCGGCTCCGGCCCGTCCGCTCGGCGGCGAACAGCGCCAGCTCCAGGAACATCTGCCCGGGCACCACCACCGCGCCGAACGCGTCGTGGGCGGCGAGCCACGGGTGGGAGTCGAGGGACAGCCGCCCGGTGAACACCGCCCCGCCGCCCTCGGGAAGCTCCACCATCGAGGTCAGCAGCGGATGGTCGACGGAGTCGGCCGAGGTCTTGGGCTGCTCGATCAGCCAGTAGCGCTTGCGCTGGAAGGCATACGTGGGCAACTCCACCCGCCGCGCCCCGCGCCCCGCGAACACCGCACCCCACTCCACCGCCACACCCGCCACAAACAGCCGCCCCACCCCGGCGAACACACCCTCCACCTCGGAGCGATCCCGGCGCAGCGTGGCCGCCATCGTGCCCTCGACGGACTGCTGCGCCATCGCCGTCAGCACACCATCCGGCCCCACCTCCAGGAACCGGGTCACGCCCTCGTCCCGTAACGCACGCACGTCATCGGCGAACCGCACCGCCTCCCGCACATGCCGCACCCAGTACCCCGCCGACCCCACATCCTTGACCAGCCGGATCCCCGGCTCCCGGTACTCCACACCCTCCGCGACCTCGCGGAACTCCTCCAGCATCGGATCCATCAACGGCGAATGAAACGCATGCGAGACCGACAGACGCCTCGTCTTACGGTCATCGAATTGGTCGGCGACCTTCGCCACAGCATCCTCGGCACCGGAAACCACCACCGACGACGGACCATTGACCGCAGCGATCCCCACCGCACCGTCCAACAGCGGCGCCACTTCCCCCTCCGTGGCCTGAATCGCCACCATCGCCCCACCGGACGGCAACGCCCCCATCAGCCGCCCCCGCGCCACCACCAGGCGCGCCGCGTCCTCCAGGCTCAGCACACCCGCCACATGCGCCGCCGCCAGCTCGCCGATCGAGTGGCCGGCGAGGAAGTCCGGCCGAAGCCCCCAGGACTCCACCAGCCGGAACAGGGCCACCTCCAGGGCGAAGATGGCGGGCTGGGTGAACTCCGTGCGGTGCAGCGCCGCCTCGTCACCACCCCACATCACCTCCTTCAACGGCAGCCCCGACGCCTCGCACACCGCGTCGAAAGCCGCCGCGAAGACCGGGAAGGTGTCATACAACTCCCGCCCCATCTCCAGGCGTTGACTACCCTGCCCGGTGAACAGGAACGCCAGCTTGCCACCCCCGCCCGCCGCCACACCGCTGATCGTCTCCGGCCCGACCAGCACCGCACGATGCTCCAGCACGGCACGCCCCGTCGCCGCCGAGAACGCCACATCCAGCTCATCGTGATCCGCGGCGAAGGCGCCGATCCGCTGAATCTGCGCCTGAAGTGCGTCTGCGGTCGCGGCCGAGACGACGATGGGCGCCACCGGCAGCGGGCGGCGCTCCTCGGGCTCGTCCTCGACCGGTGGCGCCTCCTCCACGATCACGTGGGCGTTCGTGCCGCTCATCCCGAACGAGGAGACACCGGCACGGCGCGGGCGTTCGCCGCGCGGCCACTTCCTCGGCTCGGTCAGCAGCCGGACGTTGCCCGCCGACCAGTCCACCTGCGGCGTCGGCTCATCCGCGTGCAGCGTCCTCGGCAACACGCCGTGCCGCATCGCCTGCACCACTTTGATGATCCCGGCCACGCCCGAAGCGGCCTGGGTGTGGCCCATGTTGGACTTGACCGACCCCAGCCACAGCGGCTCGTCCCGATCCTGTCCGTACGTCGCCAGCAGCGCCTGCGCCTCGATCGGATCGCCCAGCGTCGTCCCCGTACCATGCGCCTCGACAGCGTCCACCTCAGCGGCCGACAGACCCGCGTTCGCCAACGCCTGGCGGATCACGCGTCGCTGGGACGGGCCGTTCGGTGCCGACATGCCGTTGCTGGCGCCGTCCTGGTTGAGGGCGCTCCCCCGTACGACCGCCAGCACCGGGTGGCCGTGGCGCCGCGCGTCCGACAGCCATTCCAGCAGGAGGACCCCGGCGCCTTCGGAGCAGCCGACGCCGTGAGCGCCCGCGCCGAACGAATGGCAGCGGCCGTCCGTCGCCAGACCGCGTTGTTCGCTGAAGTAGATGAACATCTCAGGGGTCGACATCACCGTCACGCCCCCCGCGAGGGCGAGTGCGCACTCGCCCGAGCGCAGCGACTGCGTCGCCATGTGCAGGGCGACCAGCGACGACGAGCACGCCGTGTCCACGGTCACGGCGGGACCTTCGAGGCCGAGCGTGTAGGCCACCCGGCCGGAGACGACGCTGCCCCCGTTGCTGCCCCGCGCGTAGTCGTGGTACATGAGCCCGGCGAACACGCCCGTCGGGCTGCCCTTCAGCGACAGCGGATCGATGCCGGCCCGCTCCAGCACCTCCCACGACACCTCGAGCAGCAAGCGCTGCTGGGGGTCGGTTTCGGTCGCCTCGCGCGGGCTGATCCCGAAGAGCTGGGCGTCGAACTCGGCCGCGTCGTGGAGGAATCCGCCCTCGCGGGCGGCTGTCTTCCCGGGCTTGCCGGGCTCGGGGTCGTAGATGTCCTCCACGCCCCAGCCCCGGTCGGCCGGGAACTCCGAGATCGCGTCCACGCCCTCGTCCACCAGCCGCCACAGCCCCTCGGGCGAGTCCACCCCGCCCGGATAGCGGCACGCCATCGCCACGATGGCGATCGGCTCCCGGTCGCGGTGCTCGATCTCCGCGATGCGTTTGCGGGCAGCGCGCAGGTCCGTGGTCGCGCGCTTGAGGTAGTCAAGAAGCTTCTCCTGGTTGCCCACCACAGCCACCCCGGGTCGAAAAGCGCCCGACACTGCGACGCGCGCTTGCCGGGAACGCTACGCAGGGTGATAAGGGCCCCCAACCCCTGATCGCCCCTAACCTCGCCCGCCCCTCCGAGGCGTTCGTCGTGGGGCGGCTGAGACTGCCGCGCGGGCGGTGAGCCACCCGCGCGGGCCTCGATGCCTCCCCATCGGCCCGTCAGGTCGACTTCTGGCCGTCGAGCGTCTCGCGCAGGATGTCCGCGTGTCCGGCGTGCTGGGCGGTCTCGGCGATGATGTGCGTCAGTACCCGGCGGACGCTGTACACCGCTCCCGGTTCGTTCCACGGCGCCTCCGGCAGCGGATGGGTCGCCGACAGGTCGGATACGGAGGCGATGACGTCCGCGCTGCGGGCGGCGACCCGCTCGTAGTCCTCGACGATCCCGGCCAGTGTCTCGCCGGGCAGCATCCGGAACTCGTTCTGGTGGTCGATCATCCACTGCGGGAACGCGCGCGCGGTACCGGCCGCGATGTCGGCCCAGGTGACACCGTCGGGCAGGTCGTAGCGCATCGCCGACGGGCCCTCGGCCACGAAGCGCATCCACGTCTCCTCCATGGACGCGACGTGCTTGATCAGCCCGCCCAGGCACAGCGCGCCGGCCGTCGGCTGCCCGGCGGCCTGTTCGTCGCTGAGCCCGCGGGTGGTGTGGATGAGGGCGGATCGGGCGGTGGCGAGCGCGGCGAGCAGGTCGGTCCGCTCGGCGTCGAGGGTCGCGGGGGGTGTGGTGGTGGCGGTCACGGTGTTCGGGCCCTTCGCGTTGGTGTGGCTATGCCGTACGGGAGAACCGTCGCAGGGGAAGCGGCCAGGACGTGTCCGCTTCTGCGGGCACCATGGGGTCATGCCGAAGACTTCCGCGCGTCTGCTGTCGTTGCTCTCGCTGCTCCAGGCGCGCCGGGACTGGCCGGGGGCGCTGCTGGCGGAGCGGCTGGGGATCAGCCCGCGCACCGTGCGCCGTGATGTGGACCGGCTGCGCGAACTCGGCTATCCCGTCGTGGCGTTCAAGGGTCCCGACGGCGGGTACCGGCTGGAGGCGGGCACGGCGATGCCCCCGCTGCTGTTCGACGACGAGCAGGCCGTCGCGCTGGCCGTCGCCCTCCAGGTCGCCGCCACCTCGGGTGCCGGTGTCGAGGAGGCCGCGGTGCGCGCGCTGAACACCGTCCGGCAGGTCATGCCCGCACGGCTGCGCCACCGGATCGACGCCCTCCAGGTCACCGCCGTCGAGCGGCCCTCGGCCAGGCCGGACGCACGGGTCGGCGGTGGCGTGCTGAGCGCGCTCGGTGCCGCCGTCCACGCCCGCGAGGTGCTGCGGTTCGACTACGCCGCGGTGTCCCCTCCGGAGGTGGCCGACGGCGGCGTACCGGCTCCGCCGCGCCGGGTGCAGCCCCATCACCTCGTGACCTGGGGCGGGCGCTGGTATCTCGTCGCCTGGGACCTCGACCGCGAGGACTGGCGTACTTTCCGCGCCGACCGGATCACTCCGCGCACCCCTACCGGGCCCCGCTTCGCGCCGCGCGCACTGCCCGGAGGCGATGTGGCCGCCTTCGTGGCCGCCCGGTTCCGGGGCTCGGACGGCTCCGGCGACTGGCCCTGCCACGGCGAGGTGATCCTCGGGCTGCCCGCCGCCGAGGTGTCCCGCCACCTCCGGGACGGGGTCGTCGAGGCGCTGGGCCCGAACCGCTGCCGGCTCGTCCTGGGCTCGTGGTCATGGGTCGGCCTGGCCGCCGATCTCGGCAGGTTCGACGCCGCTGTCGAGGTCGTCGGACCGGCCGAGTTGAAGGACACCTTCGCGCGGCTGGCGCGCCGTTACGCCGACGCCTCGTCCTGACACCGTTCCGCCTCTCTTTTACGTGGACTTTGCTCTTCGGGAACCAGGTCGCCGCCGGGGGCGTTCACCTTGAACAGACCGCGAAGCAGCGCGACCGACGAGCAGAACCGGACAAGCAGCAACAGAAGCCGAGGTGGCACCGATGGCAATGTGGGACCGGCTCAAGGACCAGGCCAAGAACCTCCAGCAGTCCCAGAGCGCCCGTGGCAGGGGCGGGTTCGGGCAGGGGCAGCAGGGGCCCGGCTCGCACGGTGGCCACGGGTCCGGCTCGTCCTCCGGCGGCTCCAAGGCCCAGCTGGTCGGGCTGCTCAAGTCGCAGCTCGCGTCGGTCAAGACCGAGCTGAAGAGCGGCGCCTACCGCGATGCCACCATGGCGATGTGCGCCCTGGTGGCCGCGGCGGACGGACACATCGAGCAGGCGGAGCGGCAGCGCGTCGAGGAGCTGATCACCACCAACGACGTCCTGCAGAACTTCCCGGCGGACCAGCTCCGGCAGCGGTTCAACAAGAACCTGGACCGGCTCGTGGCCAACTTCCAGCTGGGCAAGACCGAGGCGCTGCAGGAGATCGCCAAGGCGGCGAAGAAGCCGGCCGAGGCCCGCGCGGTCATCCAGACCGGCATCGTCATCGCCGGGGCCGACGGCTACATCGAGCCGTCCGAGCAGGCGGCCATCCGTGAGGCCTGCGCCGCCCTCGGGGTCGCGCCCACGGAATTCGGCATCTGAGCTTCGCCAGGTCGTCAGGCCCCGGGCTGCCCGGGGCCTTTTGACAGGTCCCGCACGGCCCGGGAGATGTCCGCGCGGAGGTCGTCGAGGCTGTGGCCGGGGCCGAGGACCATGCGCCGCAGCTGCGGCATGGCGACACTCCATCCGGCCAGGGCGAGGGTGAAGAACACGCGGGTGCGCGCGTCATCCGTGTCGCCGCCCTGGCCGCTCCGGCCGCCGGACGCGGCGGCGTCGATCTTGTCCTGGTAGTGGCGGGTGCGGTCCTCCTCCGCCGGGACGGGCTGGTCGCCGATTTCGAGGGCTTCCCACATGACCAGGCGCAGCGCCTCGGGGTGGGCGCGGTGGTAGTCGAAGAGGCGCTCGGCGTAGGCGGGCAGGTCGTCGCTGGGCGGGACGGCCCGGGCGAGGTCGGCCAGGACGTGTTCGAGGACGGCGGCGAAGAGCTTGTTCTTGTCGCCGAAGTAGTCGTAGATCGCGCGCTTGTTGGCCTTGGCCTGGGCGGCGATACGGTCCACCCGGGCTCCCGCGACGCCGTGCGCGGCGAACTCCGAGGCCGCCGCGGCGAGGATGCGTTCCTTGGTCGCCGCTGAGTCGTATGCCATGGGCCCGATGGTAACGAACTGGTTCGTTTGACGATCCCCGGCCCGCATGCCACGCTCACTGACCGAACCATCTAGTTCGTTCGGTAGGAGTGTGTGATGTCCCGGAACGATCCGCCCGCCCCGGGCCCGACCGGCATAGGGCGGAGGCTGCCCCTGATCATGGCGCTGGCCTGCGGAGTCAGTGTCGCGAACATCTACTTCCCGCAGGCCCTGACGCCGCTCATCGCCGACGGCCTGGGCATCGCCCCGGCCACGGCGGCGGTCGTGGCGACGGTGACCCAGCTCGGCTACGCCGCCGGGATCTTCCTGCTGGTGCCGCTCGGCGACCGGTTGCCGCGCCGTCCGCTGATCACCGGGCTGCTCACCGTGACCGGCCTCGCCCTCCTGGCCGCGGGTCTCGCCCCGGCCACCGGTCCGCTGCTCGCGGCCGGGACCGTGGTCGGCGTGGCGACGGTGGTCCCGCAGCTCCTGCTGCCCATGGCCGCCGGGCTGGTCGAGCCCGACCGGCGCGGCAGTGTGCTCGGCACCCTCCAGGCGGGTCTGATCGGCGGCATCCTGCTGGCCCGCACCTTCGGCGGGGTGCTGGGCGAACATCTGGGCTGGCGGGCCCCGTATCTCATCGCCGCCGCCCTCACCGGGCTGCTCGCCGTCGTCCTCGGTTCCGCCCTGCCCGTCACCGCGCCTGCCGTGCGCGACCGGTACCCGGCGCTGCTCGCCGGCACCCTGCGGATGCTGCGCGACGAGAAGGAGTTGCGGCGCTCGGTGTACTTCCAGGTCACCCTCTTCGGCGGGTTCAGCGCCGCCTGGACCGCGCTGGCCCTGCTGATCACCGGCCCCCGGTACGGCATGGGCACCCAGGCCGTGGGGCTGCTGGCCCTGATCGGCGCGGGCAGCATGTTCTGCGCCCCCGCGGCCGGGCGCTGGGTCGACCGGCTGGGCGCCGACCGCGTGAACCTGTGGTGCGTCCTGGCAGCGCTCGCCGCCGCGGTGGTGCTCACGGCCGGGTCGCTGGGTGGGGCGGTGGGGCTCATGGCGCTGGCCGCCGGACTGCTGCTGCTCGACGTGGCGGTGCAGTGCGGCCAGGTCGCCAACCAGGCCCGTATCTTCGCCCTGCGGCCCGACGCCCGCAGCCGGCTGAACACCGGCTACATGACCTGCTCGTTCCTCGGCGGCAGCGCCGGATCGTGGCTCGGCACCCGCGCCTGGGTCCAGCTGGGCTGGGGTGCGGTCTGCGCGCTCATCGCCCTCGCCGCGCTCCTCGCACTCGCCACGTCCCGCCGGCCGGCCGTGCCGTCCGCTCCCGTCAGCTGATTTCCCCGGCGTCCGCGAGCAGAGTGCTGCCGGTCATGAACGCCGCCATGTCCGAGGCGCAGAACAGCACCACGCGGGCGATGTCGTCGGGCACCCCGATCCGGCCGAGGACGCTGCCGGTCATGGCGGCGATGTCGCCGCTGAACGTTGCGGATCGCGGGGCGGCAGCGGCGGCTTCGAGGTTGCCTTCGGTGACGGTGTACGTCGGGGCGACCCCGAGCACCCGGATGTTGTGCGGCGCGAGTTCGAGGGCCAGTTGGCGCGTCGCGCCGCGCGCTCCGTGCTTGGACGCGACGTAGGCGGCCAGGCCCGGTGCGACGCCCTTGAAACCGGCGGTGGAGACGATGTTGACGATGACGCCTCCCCGACCGGCGGCGATCATGTGGCGGGCCGCCTCGCGGGCGCCGAGGAACACCCCGCGGAGATTGACCGCCATGACCTGGTCCCACACCTCGACGTCCATGCGGAGCAGCGGCATGGCGGGGAAGATCCCGGCGTTGTTCACCCAGATGTCGATACCGCCGAGTTCCTCCACGGCGCGCCGGGCGGTCGCCGCCACGGACGCCTCGTCGGTGACGTCCATCCCGGCGGCGAGCGCGGTGACACCGTGGCGCGCCCGCAGTTCACCGGCCAGGGTACGGGCCTTGTCCGCCTTGAGGTCGCCGAGGAGGACGGCGGCACCGGCCTCGGCGAAACGGTGGGCGATCGCGCCGCCGAGGCCCTGGGCGCCGCCCGTGACCACGGCGCGCCGCCCGGCGAGCGAGACGAGCTGCGGAATCGATCTGCCCGACACATCAGGAATGCTCATGGTGTTGTCCCTTCACGGTTCGGTGGTCGCTGAAGTGGCCGGGGCCGGCGGTGAGGGGCTCGGCGCCCGGGAAGACGATCTCGGCCGTCGATCCCGCGGGCACATCCACGGAGAGGTGCAGATCGCTCCCGTCGGTCCGCCACTCCACGGCGATCGTGCCGCGCGGGCCGTCGAAGGTGCCCTTCGCCCAGGGGATCGACGGATGGAGAACCGGCGCGACGGTGAACGACTCCCAGGCGACGGAGCCCGGCCGCTGCCGCAGGCCGAGGGTGTGGGTGTGCAGGAAGCGGATGACGGCGCCCTTGCTGTAGTGGTTCAGGGAACCCGAGGCGGCGCCGTGGGCGTCGATGCCCTCCCAGTTCTCCCAGATCGTCGTCGCCCCGCGCCGGAGCATGGCGAGCCATGAGGGCGGCGTCCGCTGGAACAGCAGGGCGTACGCCACGTCCGCATGGCCCGTGTCGGCCAGCACCGGCAGCAGGTCCGGGGTGGAGAGGAAGCCGGTGCCGAGGTGGCCACCGGCCGCGTGGATCAGCGCTACGAGCCGGTCGGCCGCCGGGGCGCGCAGGTTTTCGGGGATGAGGCCGAACGCGAGGGCGCGGACGTAGCTCGCCTGCGTATCGGCCTTCGTGTGCCCCCGCGCGTCGAGGAATTCGGTCTGCCACGCCGCGCGGACGTCTTCCGCGAGCGCGGCGTAGCGCTCGGCGTGCCCGGACGCGCCCAGCACGGCGGCCGTGGCGGCGAGGGTGGTCAGCGACCGGTGCAGATACGCGGTGCCGACCTCGCCCTTGTCGGCCGTGTACCAGGCCACCGGGTCGGACGCGACGGGGTCGATCAGGGTGCCGTCGTCCGCCCGCGCCGCCGGTTCGGCCCATTCGCCCCAGTGGAAGGAGCCGTCCCAGATGAACCGCTCATGCGGCAGCGGGTCGGCCGAACGCACCTCGCGTGAGGGGTGCCGCGCGGTGCGGGCCGTCGCCAGCGCCCATTCGACCCACCGGACCATGGCGTCCCAGTTCTCGGCGAGCACATCGCGGTCCCCGTACGTCTCGTACATCACCCAGGGCACCAGCACGATCGCGTCGCCCCACCCGGCCGACCCGGTCAACAGGGCGAACTGGTCGTCGAGATGAAGCTTGATGCGGCGGCCGTCCGGGGAGAAGTTCGCGATCCGGCCATCGGGCAGCTGGTCGTCCCGGACCGAGCGCAGCCACTTCCGGGTGAAGCCCGCCACGTCGTAGAGGCGGACCGCGGTGGGCGCGAACACCTGGTAGTCCCCGGTCCATCCCATCCGCTCCCGGGTGGGACAGTCCGTCGGCACGTCGACCGCGTTGCCCCGGAAACTCCACCGCGCGGCCTCGTGCAGCCGGTTCAGGTCGTCGTCGCCGCAGGTGAAGCCGCCCGTCGCCCGCAGATCGGTGTGCACGACGCGCAGGACGAGGCTCCGGGCGTCGAGCGGCGCGCCACCGCGGTCGAGCCGGGCGTACCGGAAACCGTGCACGGTGTGGCGTGGTTCGAACACCTCCCCGGGGGTGCCCGAGGAGACGGCCTCGTCGCGCTGCACGAACGGCACGGGGTCCTGCCCCGGCCGTACGCCGTCCAGGTGTGCGGTCGTGAGGTCGCCGTCCGGGCCGAGGTGTTCGCCGTAGTCGATCACGGTGCGGGTACCGGCGGGGCCGAGGTCGGCGAGCGCGATCCAGCCCGAGGTGTTCTGCCCGAAGTCGGCGATCCACTCCCCACCCGGGAGCTGTGTGACGGAGACGGCGGGCCGGGACTCCACCCGGCGCACGGGCGGCGCGGGCGACCAGTCGACGGCGGGCGCGTCCACGGCGTCGACGCGCACCGGCCGTGCGGGGCCGGGCGCCGCCGTGAAGTCCGTGGTCTGGCCGTCCATGAGACCGGCGCGGATGATCCGGGAGTGTGCGCTCGTCCATGTGTCGTCCGTGCGCACGATCTGCCGCGAGCCGTCGACGTAGTCGATGTGCAGCTCCAGCCGGGCGGCGAGGGTGTCCCCCCAGCCCGCGGGCTCCCGGAAGGCGCCGACCCGGCCGCGATACCACCCGTCGGAGAGCAGGACGCGGAGCGTGTTCGCGCCGCGGCGGAGGGAGGCCGTGACGTCGGACGCCTGGGCGTACAGCGTGCGGTCGTACGACGTGGACCCCGGCGACAGCTCCGCGTCCCCCACACGGTCCTCGCCCACGAACACCTCGTACACGCCGAGCGCGGTCGCGTACAGCCGGGCCGAGGCCACCTCGCCGCGGACGCCGAACCCGGTCGTCAGGGAGTAGGCGGGACGGGCGCCGCCACGCGGGGCCTCGGCCACGAAAGGCCCTTCTCCGGCCGGGGGCTCCTCCTCGGCCGGGGAGATCCACCGGGCCGACCAGTCCTGGTCGAGCAGTCCGCATTCGAACGCGTGCCACGCCGACCAGCCGGACAGCCCGCCGGGCCCCCGCACCCGGACCCGCCAGACCACCCGCTCCCCGCTGCGCAGCGCCCGCCACGGCCAGTCGACGAACAGATGGGTGGCCGAGCTTCGGGTGGTCCTTTCCCGCCGCGCGCCGTGGACGCGGGCCTCCAGCTGGTAGCCCTCCTGCCGCTGCCAACCGGGCGGAAGCTTCCAGGACAGCCGCGGGCGGGGTCCGGACACCGGGAACCGGTCGTCCCCGCTGTCGATCCTCATGTCGTACGGCGCGGCGCGCATCGTTTCGTCTCCTTCCTCGACATCGCCCGACTCCCGCCTCACCGGACCGACTTCACCTTGAGCATGATCAGCAGGCCACCGGTGAGTGCCAGCGCGGCACCGGAGAGATAGAGCAGGGTGTAGTTCTTGTCCGCCCCGGTGGCGCCGATCGCGATGACCGCGGGCGCGATCAGCGGGGCGACGGCGCTCGGAATCTTCTGCGCGAACGCGACGACGGCCATGTAGCGGCCCGCCTGGGCCCGGTCGGGCAGCACGGCGAACACGATCGCCAGATCCACGGCCCCGAACGCGGCGATGGCCAGCTGCATGAGCACCCCGCCGACGACGAGCGGTACGAAGGAGTACGCGAACGCCTCGAGGCACGCCCCGGCGACGAAGAGCAGCGAGCCGATCAGGGCGAACAGCCTGCGGCGGCCCAGCTTGTCCGACAGGAAACCACCGGCGATCGCACCGACGCCCGCCGCGACGACGCCGAGCAGGCCGATGGAGGCGACGATCCCCGCCACCTCCTTGACCGGCAGGTCGAGCCGCTGGGCGTAGAAGAAGGTGCCGAAGGTGGTGTTGAAGTACAGGCCCATGAAGAACAGAAAGCGGCCGAGCCAGTTCCAGGCGAAATCGGGGTACTTGCGGGGGTTGAATCCGTAGCTCGAGAACAGCTCCCCCGCCGTCACACCGCTGGTACGCACCAGATCGCGCGAACCGCCCTCCCGCTCGATGAGGGGAAACAGCAGGAGCAGCACGAAGCCCAGCACCCCCGGAACCACGAAGACGAGAAACACGCTGGAGGCGAGGGCGTAGGCGATGCCGATGCCGAGCACGGGCGCGACCTGGACGCTGAGGCCCACCAGGGCCGATACCCGTCCGCGCTGCTCCTCCGGGATCCGGTCCGCCTGCAGGTTCTGGATCGCCTGCCCGGCGGTGGACCAGCCGGCCAGGCCGAGCACCCAGCCGACCCCGACCAGTGGCACGTTGGGGGCCAGCGCGATACCGGCCAGCGCGATCAGGCCCAGCACCGCCCCGAGCACCATGAACGGTGTGCGGCGGCCGAACGGCGACCGTAACCGGTCGCTCCATAAGCCGATCAGCGGGCTGAGGACCAGGTAGACGCATTGCGCGGTGCCCGTCACATACCCCAGCACCTCCTCGTTTCCCGGCGCCAGCTGGTCGACGCGCAGCGCGAGCGAGTAGGACAGGGGCAGGACGTAGGCGAGCGAGGAGCCGAAGAACGCGATCGACATCCAGGTGATGTAGCCCGTGCTCACCCGGGCGAGTGGGGGTGCGACGACGGCGGGCCCGGGGTCGGGATCGGGATCGGGCCCGGGGTGGCCCGCCGCCCTCTGCTTCTCGGCCACGATGACTCCTTTGTCATGCGGGGGGCTCGGGTCAGGTGAGGGGCTTGCGGGTCCCCGTACGGGTCCATCGCTCGCGGAGGGTGTGCGCGGCGGCCTTGGGGCGGCGGTCCCGGGTGAAGACGCCCTTCCGGTTGCCGTCGACGCGGTGGATGCCGTTCGACGTCTGGAAGTCGGCGAAGTTCCACACCTGCTCCCCGACGACCTCGGGGACGCGGTCGAAGACCCGGTGGTACATCGCCAGCTGCGCCTGCTGGAACTCCTCGCTCCAGGGCTGGTCCCAGATCGAGTGCACGCCCGGCATCGCGTCCGCGCCGTACTCGGTCATGATGATGGGCTTGGTGTGGGTCCGCGCCCAGGCGCGCAGCTCGCCCTCCAGCTGCTGCTCGGCGGCGGTGAGGTCGCCGGTGCTCAGGTACCAGCCGTAGTAGCGGTTGAGGCAGACGACGTCGAGGAGGTCGGCGAGCAGGTCGTTGTCGTAAGTGGCGAACATGACGTTGGCGACCGACACCGGGCGGGTCGGGTCGAGTTCCCGGGTGAGGGAGATCAGCGGTTCGAAGTACTCGCGGGCGCCCTCCTCGTTGGAGGACGGTTCGTTCGCGATGCACCACATCACGACGCTCGGGTGGTTCTTGTCGCGCCCGATCAGCTCGCGCAGGTGCTGGGCGTGTGCCTCGCGGGTGCGGTCGTTGCAGGTGTCCGGGGAGAACGTGGGTGTCGGGGCCCGGCCGCTGAGCCCGCCGGTGACGGCCAGGTTGAGCCCGACGGCGGCCGTCTCGTCGATGACGACGATCCCGTGCCGGTCCGCGAAGTCGAGCACCTCCTCGGCGTAGGGGTAGTGCGAGGTGCGGAAGGAGTTGGCGCCGCTCCACTTCAGCAGCTCGAAGTCGTGCACGAGATAGGCGTTGTCGTGCCCCTTGCCACGGACGGGGGTGTCCTCGTGCTTGCCGAACCCGGTGAAGTAGAACGGCTCGCCGTTGATGAGGAAGTCGGTGCCCCGCACCTCGACGGTCCGCACGCCGAAGGGCTGGGTGTAGGTGTCGATGACCTCTCCCCCGTCGACGGCCTCGGCGACGAGGTCGTAGAGGTAGGCGTCGCCGGGCTGCCACAGGCGGACGTCCTCGATGACGAGGCGGCCGGTCGCCCCGTCGTGGCTCGCGACCTGCGTCCCGTCGTGGTCGAGCACCCGGACGCGTACGAGGGAATCTCCGCGGGCAGCGATCCGGTAGTCGGCGTATCCGGCTCCGGCCGCCACGCCGGTGCGGACCGTCACGTCCTCGATGTGGGTGGCGGGGGTGCTGTAGAGCCACACGGACCGGTGCAGGCCCGCGTAGTTGTAGAAGTCGTGGAGATACGTCTGCGTCCTGCGCCCCCGGGTCACGGTGACGGTGCCGGGCGGGATCGTGACGTTGCTCAGTTCGTTGCTGACACCGACCGTCAGCCGGAACTCGGTCCCGGCCGCCACGACCTCGGTGAGGTCCGCCTCGAAGGGGGTGTAGCCGCCGACGTGCTCGGCGACCAGGACGTCTCCCACGTAGACGACCGCGGCATGTGTCGCCGCGTCGAACCGCAGGACGATGCGCTCGCCGCGCCACCCCCGTGGCACGCGCACCTGGCGCTGGTACCAGACCCGGCCGACGTGATCGCGCACGGCCGGGTCGGCGAACAGGTCGTTGTAGCTCGCGGGCACCGCCACGTCGAGGGTGCCGGGCAGCCGTCCGCGCCATGGCTCGGAGGTGGCGTCGGTCTCGACGGCGAACCGCCACAGACCGTCCAGGTTCACCAGGTCACGAGTGGCGGTGGCGCGGGGCTTCAGCACGGATGTCTCTTCTCTGTGAATGGTCGGGGGGTCAGGGGCGGCCGCGGCGGGCCACGTCACCGAGCCAGGCCAGGCTCGGCTTCGGACGGCGCTCGAAGGTCTCCCGGTCGACCGCGATGAGCCCGAACGTGGGCTCCCAGTGGCCCCACTCGTAGTTGTCCAGGGCGCTCCAGTGCAGATAGCCCCGTACGTCGATGCCGTCGTCGGCCGCCGCGAAGAGGTGGCCCAGCGCCTCGGAGGTGTAGGCGATGCGGCGTTCGTCGTCGGCGGTGGCGATGCCGTTCTCCGTGACCAGGACGGGCACCCCTCCGGTGACCTCCCAGGTGTGCCGCACCGCGATGCCGAGGGAGTCGGGGCGGTACGCGGTGCCGACGAGCGTGTTGTCCGGGTGCGGCGGATGGGGCTCGATGCCCTCGCGGGAGACCCACTGGCTCGAGTAGGACTGCACACCGATGAACCCGTCGCCGCGCGCGGCCTCCAGGTACAGGTCCTCCCAGATGTGCTCCAGCTCGTGGAGGGTTTCCTCGGCCCCGGGGCGCGCCACGAAGGCCCGGTTGGCGACGGTCCAGCCGACCGCCGCGTCCGTACGCTCCCGCAGGACCTCCCGCGCGGCGTGGTGCGCTTCGACCAGGCGGGCGCCGACCTCGGGGTCCGGGGTGGGCAGGATGGGGCGCGGCTGGTTGTCGACGGTGGGGCTCTGCCAGGCCCCGTCGGGCCGCAGCCTCGCGTCGCGTTCCGCGGTGACCATCATCGCGAGCATGTTCGGCTCGTTCATCGTGGCGATCCAGGGGACCCCGTCGAGGATCCGGGTGGCCGCCGTGACGTAGGACGAGAAGCGTTCGACGGCCCGGTCACCGAGCCATCCGCCCTCCTCCGCGAACCAGCGCGGGCTGGTGAAGTGGTGGAGGGTGACGACCGGGGTGAGGCCGAACCGCACGGCCGTGTCGATCATCCGCCGGTAGTGGGCGAGTTCGGCCCGGGAGAGGTGTCCGGGGACGGGCTCGATGCGTGCCCACTCGATGCCGAAGCGGTAGGCGTTCAGCCCGGCCTCGGCCAGGAGGCGCATGTCCTCCTCGTAACGGTGATAGCTGTCGATCGCGTCGCCACTGCGCTCCATGCCGGGCATCAGCCCCTCGCGCGCCCACCAGTCGCTGTTGACGTTGTTGCCCTCGATCTGGTGCGGAGCGGTGGACGCGCCCCAGAGGAACGGCTTCGTAACGGTGCCCAATGGAATCCCTTTGTCCGGGGTCGGCCCTCGACCAAATGTAACCACTGTGGTTACGTTTCGAAGGTGGATTTAAACTCCCGGACGGGTGGCCGCGGTAGCCCCCGCGGAGCTGTTTACCGATTTGTGACCGCTGTGGCCGTCGGGCCAACAGCCGGAGGACGGACGGATATGAGCGCTACGAACAGTGGCGAGCCACGAGGGCCGTACGCGTCCACCCCGGCCCGCCGGGCGCAGATCGTCCGCGCGGCGCTGGCCGGTTTCGCCGAGCACGGGTACGAACGGGCCTCGCTCCGCGACATCGCGGCGCGGGCCGGTGTCACCCACGCCGCCCTGCTGCGCCACTTCTCGGGCAAGGACGAACTCCTGCTGGCCGCCCTGGCCCAGCGGGAGGCGGACGAGGAGGAACAGGCCACGCGCATCGCCGAATCGGGCACCGCGGCCCCGGCCGTGCTCGGCGCGGTGCTGGGCGACGAGTTCGCCGACCCCGACTACCTGCGGCATTGGCTCGCCCTCGCCATCGCCGCCACCGACCCCGAACACCCGGCCCACACGTTCTTCACCGGGCGCCGCGCCCGCATGCGAGAACACTTCCGTCAGGGCTCGCTGCCCACCGCCTCCGACAGCATCCGGCTGCCCGCCGACGACAAGGTCACGCTGGTGCTCGCGATGATCGACGGACTGCGGATGCAGGCGCTGCTCGATCCCTCGCGCGATGTGCTGCGGCTCCTGCGGATCTTCATGGAACTGGTCCTCGACACCGGGGAGGGGAACACCGGGGAGTACAGCGCCGGGCAGGGGACCACACAGCCGGACCCGAAATCGGCGAAGGCCGACCCGCCGCCCGCTACGTAGCCACGTCGATGAGACGCCCGCGCCCGTCGAGCCTCAGGTCCCCGCCGAGCACATCCGCCGGCCCGGGCGCGCCGGATCCGGACGGGCCGGTGGTGGGGGCGCCTCAGGTGAAGGTCACCGAGACCGGCCCGAGGCCGCCGAAGCGTGCCTCGATCCGCCGGCCCGCGCTGACGAACGGGGCGCCGGTCATGGTGCCGGGCAGCACCAGGTGGCCGGACCGCAGCGCGGTGCCGAAGTCGGCGAGGGTGTTGGCCAGCCAGGCGACCGCGGCGGCGGGGTGGCCCAGTACCTCGCCGCCGCTGCCCGAGGCGACCCGTTCGCCGTCGACCACCAGGTCGACCAGGACGGCGGCGAGGTCGGGCGCCTCGGCCAGGGGTGTCCAGGCACCGTGGACCAGACCGGCGGAGCTGGCGTTGTCGGCCACCGTGTCGGCCAGGGTGATCTTCCAGTCGCGGATCCGGCTGTCGACGATCTCCAGGGCCGGGGCGACCGCCTCGGTGGCGGCGAGGACGTCCTCGACGGTGACGCCCGGTCCGCGCAGCGGCTCGGCGAGCCGGAAGCAGATCTCCGGTTCGATGCGCGGGGCGCAGTAGCGCGCGGCGGGTACGGTGCCGCCGTCGGGGTGGACCATGTCGTCCAGCAGATGACCGAAGTCCGGCTCGTCCACGCCGAGGAGCTGCCGCATCGCGGCCGCGGTGAGCCCGACCTTGTGGCCGACGACCGTGGCGCCGGCGGCCAGGCGCCGGGTGATGTTGTCGCGCTGGACGGCGTAGGCGTCGGCCACCGTCAGGCCGGGCAGCAGCTCCGACAGCGGGTCGATCGGCGTCACGCGCCGCTCGGCCTCCCGCAGCAGCCGGGCGGCTTCCTCGCGCTGTGCGCCGGTCAGGGCCATGCCGTGCTCCTCGTTGCCATGCCGCTCGCCGCGTCGGGGAGTGCCCGACCCGGCTCCACCCCGTTCTACACCGAGCGGCCCGCGGCGTGGCAAGGAGCGGCTACGGACCCGTGGGGGTCACCGGCCGCCATCAGGTGGCCGTGCAGGCCTGGCCGTTGAGCGTGAAGTCACCCGGGGCGCTCGTGGTGCCCGTGTGGTTGGCCTGGTAGCCGATGGTGACGCTCGCGCCCGGGGCGAGGGTGCCGTTGTAGGCGGCGTTGGTGGCGGTCACGGAACCACTCGCGGGGCTGTACGTGGCGCCCCAGCCGCCGGTGATGGTCTGGCCGGAGGGCAGGGTGAAGCCCAGCTGCCAGCCGTTCAGCGTGCTCGGGCCCGTGTTGGTGATGGTCACGGAGGTGGTCAGGCCGGTGCTCCAGGCGCTGGTGGTGGCCGACACCCGGCAGGCGCCCGGCTGGGGCTGGGGCCCGGGGCCGCCTGTGTCCAGGCCGAAGAAGGTGATCACGCGGGCCGCCATACCGCTGGTGACCAGGTTGTGGCCGACGCCCTGGAGGCTGATGGCCTCGACGGGGGCCTGGTCACCGGTGGAGCCGTACCGGGTGCGGGTCCAGCCGGACTGGGGAGAGTCCGTACGGGCCGGGGTCTGGCCGACCCCCTTCACGTTCGTCCACTGCTTGATCTCCTCCCCGAAGTTGGGGTAGCGCAGGGTGGCGTCCTCGGTCCCGTGCCACAGCTGCATGCGTGGCCGGGGCCCGCTGTAACCAGGGTAGGCGCCGTGGACCAGATCGCCCCACTGCTGCGGGGTGCGGGTGATGGCGCCGTTCGCGCAGTCGCTGTTCCACTCCGACCCGTTGGTGGTGGCGAAGCAGGCGAACGGCACCCCCGCGAACGCGGAGCCCGCCGCGAACACATCGGGGTAGTCCCCCAGCAGGACGTTGGTCATCATCGCGCCGGAGGAGGTGCCGGTGGCGAAGATCCTGCCGGTGTCGGCGTGATACGTACGGACCGTCCAGTCGACCATGGACTTGATGCCCACCGGATCGCTCCCGCCGTCACGGCGCAGCGCCTGCGGTGAGGAGACGTCGAAGCACTTGCTGGCGCGGGTGACGGACGGGTACACGGCGATGAAGCCGTACCGGTCGGCCAGCGAGGCGAACTCGGTGCCGGAGTACATCGCGGGCCCGGAACCCGTGCAGTAGTGCACGACCACCACCACGGCCGGGTTGGGGGCGACCTTGTCCGGGACGTACAGGTACATCTGGAGATTGCTGGGGTTGGTGCCGAAGTTCTTGATCTCGGTCAGCGCCGCGGTGGGGGCCTTGGTCCCGGCGGGGGTCTCGGTGGCGGCCGTAACCGCCGAGGCCGCGGGCGCGCCCAGCAGCAGGACCGCGAGTAACGAGATCAGCGCTCCGGCGAGGGTGACGGGCACCGAACGCCGTGGTCCTCGCGGGGTGGTGCGGGTCGATAAGGACACGTCCTCATCCCTTCCTGATCGCGGTGACGGATCGATCGTGATCAGGACACGCCGCCGCGGAACGCCCCCGTACGCGGCCTGCCCGCGCAGCATCGTGGCATGAACACGACCGTCATGGAAGCGCTCCCACGGCCGGTGGCACCCCACAGGGCAGCGGGACGATCCCCACGGAGCGGCCCTCCTCGTCGAGCAGCCGCCCCATGTGTTCGACCGTGCGCAGGACCGGCGAACGGTCGTCGATGGTCAGGCGGGGCAGCCGCCGGGCGGCCTGGCCGCGATGGCCGGCCGGGAGCCGGGACGGCTCGGCGTCGGGTGCGGCGCGGACAGGAGATCACGAGGCTGGAACTGGCCGACGCCCTGGCCTGGCAGCACGGGTTCCGGGCCGGTATCGGCTACGCGTGTGCACTCAGGTACGGATCAGCGAGGCGAGGATGTCGATCGCGGTCGGGATCGCCTCCTCGGCGACGTCGAAGGTCTCGCTGTGGTGCGGGCCCGGGCTGCCCGCTCCGACCAGCAGATACGCGCCCATGCCCCCGCGCTGCTGGACGTGCCTGATGAGGAGGTTGGCGTCGTCGCTGCCCGAGAACGCCCGGGTCCGGACGACCTCGGTGACATCGTCATGGGCGGTGGCGACCTCCACGATGCGGTCGATCATCTGGTCGTCCGGGGTGACGGTGGCGGACTGGCCCATCACCACGACGCTCGTGCGCACCCCGTGTGCCAGGCCCGCGCCCTCCACGATCGCGCGGACCCGGTCGACCAGTTCGTCGACGATGCCGTCATCGGTCGCCCGGGCCTCACACGTCATCACCGCGGAGGAGGGCACGATGTTCACTCCGTCACCGGCGACGAGCGTGCCGACGTTGAGCCGGGTGTCCGCGGAGTTGAAGCGCGGGATTCCCATGATGCCCAGCGCGGCCGTGGCCGCCGCGAGCAGCGCGTTGCGTCCGGCTTCCGGCGCCCCGGCCGCGTGGGACGCCTTGCCCTCGAAGCCGACCTTCAGCTTGCGGGTGGCCAGGCCGCCGGTGAAGCTCCCGACCACCCCGCCGACGGCCGTGTCCCCGGCCATGTGCACCGCGAGCATGTGATCGATCTCGTCGGCCACCCCGGCGTCGATCATCGTCTGCGCTCCCCGGACCCCCTCCTCGGCGGGCTGGAACAGAACCCTCAGCGAACCCGCGAAGTCGCGGTCCGCCAGCCGGTGCAGCAGGCCGACGCCGATGGTGGCGTGGGCGTCGTGGCCGCATGCGTGCATGGCGCCATATCCGGCGGCGAACCCGTTGGCCACCGGGAAGTGGGCGGCATCGGACGATTCGCGCATCGGCAGCGCGTCGATGTCGACGCGAAGCCCCCAGCGTGGCCCGGGGCGGGTGCCCACCAGGTCCACGACCAGCGCGGTGCCGTTCTCCCGGAAGTACCGGACCCGGTCCTCCGGGGCCCCCGAATCGGCCGCGCGGGCCGCCCAGGTGTCCAGGGTTTCCGGGGCCGGGAAGTTGACGACGGCGGAGAGATCCTGGGCGTCCTTCCCCGTGAGGACGCGTATCGGCAGGCCCTCGAGGGCTTGTTCGATCCGGGCCGCCGTGCCGAACTCCACGAACGCGGGCTCCGGATTCCGGTGCAGTTCCCGGCGCAACGCGACAAGCTGCTCACAGTCCACCAGTGGCCTCTCTTCCCCTCGGTGTACGGCCTCCCGTGCGAGTCCGCCTTGCGCCGAGGTGAGACACCATGAGCACAGCGATCGACGGCCGCGTCCCGCCTGCCGGAAGGCGGGTCCCCCTAAGGCGTCACCAGGTCACGGGCAGTTCGTGGACCCCGTAGACGAAGGAGTCGTCTTTGAAGGGGATCCGGTCCAGGCCGGTGGCCAGACGGAGGGTGGGGACGCGCCGGTAGAGCGTGCCGTAGACGACCTGGAGTTCCATGCGGGCCAGCGGCTGGCCCAGGCACTGGTGCACGCCGAAGCTGAAGGCGATGTGACGGCGGGCGTCGCGGTCGAGGTCGAGCCGGTCGGCGTCGGGGAAGATGTCGGGGTCGCGGTTGCCCATCTCGTTGAGCAGCAGCAGCCCTTCGCCGGCGCGGATGGTGTGACCGGCGACCTCGATGTCCTCCAGGGCGACCCGGCGCATCCCGAGGTGCGGGATGTGCAGGTAGCGCAGCAGTTCCTCGACCGCGCCCGCCACCAGCTCCGGATCGCCGCCGTCCCGGAGGCGGGCCAGCTGGTCCGGGTTCTCCAGCAGGGCCAGGGTGCCCAAGGCGATCATGTTGGCGGTGGTCTCGTGCCCGGCGAACAGCAGGAGCACGGCCATCGAGGTCGCCTCCCGGTGGGTCAGCGCGCCGTCCTCGACCTTCGCGGCCAGGTCGGACAGCACGTCCTCGCCGGGGGTGTCGCGCTTGGTGTCCAGCAGTCGGCCGAGGTAGGCGCTCAGCCGGCCGTTGGCTTCGGCGCGCTGCCCGGGCGTCGAGGAGCGGGTGATGATGGCCTTGCTGTTGGCCTGGAAGAACGCGTGGTCGTCGTAGGGCACGCCGAGCAGTTCACAGATGACCAGGGACGGCACCGGCAGGGCGAAGGCCTCGACCAGGTCCGTCGGGTTCGGCCCGGCCAGCAGGTCGTCGATCCGGTCGTCGACGATCTTCTGGACGGCCGGGCGCATGGCCTCCATCCGCTTGATGGTGAACGGCCCGGTGACCATCCGGCGCAGCCTCGCGTGCTCGGGGTCGTCCATGGTGATGAAGCTGAGGCCGTGGCCGTCGGCGGGCGCCTCCTGGTCATCGGCGTAACCCCGCTCCGGGCGCGGGAAGCCGGGCAGGGCGGGGACGGCGCTGAGCCTGGGGTCCGACAGCAGCGTCCGCTGCTCGGCGTACCGGGTCACCACCCACGGGGTGCTGCCGTCCCGGAGCCGGACCCGGGTGAGCGGGCCCTTCTCCCGCAGCGCGCGGAACGCCGGGGGCGGGTCGAAGGGGCATCCCCGCTCCCTGGGCATGGGGAATTCCGGGAGTTCGGCGCCCTCGCCGCCCTCGGCGCTTGCGGCGCGCACGGTGCCGGTCACGCGTCCTCGCTGACCTGGATCGCGCCCGCGGGGCACACCTGCGCGCACTCACGCACCGCTTCGTGCTGGTCCTCGGAGGGCGTCGCGTCGAGCAGGATCACGATGCCGTCCTCCTCGCGCTGGTCGAACACCTCCGGCGCGATCATCACGCAGGTGCCCGCAGCGCAGCACTTCTCGTCGTCCACCGTGACCTTCATCGCGGATGCCCCTTCGTCGGTTCGTTGACCCGCACAGGTAAACCCGACGACTTAATCCAGTCAAGCGAACGGTTTAAACGATCTTGGACAACCCTCTTGATCAAGCCACCCCGGCATCGCTGGTGACCGGCGCCCGCCAGAGGGCGACGATGACATCGATCAGACCGTTCGCCGTCTCCCGCCAACTGGCCCTGGACGTCGGCGCGTTGTTCGCGAGCGCGCGTTCCCGTTCCGCGGTCATCTGCGTGATCAAGTGGCGTGTCATGGCGGCGCGCTCGGCGTGCACCTCGGCCGGAAGGTCGGGCAGACAGCGCTCCAGGCCCTCCTGCAGCGCGCGCATCGACGGCGATCCGGCCGCGAACTCCTCGACGGTGACCGCCCGCAGGGCCGGGTCGGCCGTGACCTGGGCGATGAACCGGGCGTACCAGCTGGGCGTGCCCAGGGCCTCCAGGTGCCCGGTGACCGGGCGGACCGCGCAGGCCACCCAGTCCCGCAGATCGGTGGAGTCGCCGATCTCGGCCATCATGCGCAGCCGCCCCGCCTCCATCTTCTCGGCGTGCCTGCGGGCAAGGGCGCGCACCAGGTCGGTCTTGGTGCCGAAGTGATAGCTGACCGCGGCGTTGTTGCCCTGCCCGGCGGCCGTGCTGATCTGGCGGTTGGCGACCGCGTGCACCCCGCGTTCGGCGAACAGCCGCTCCGCCGCGTCCAGGAGCGCTTCCCGTGTCGCGCTGACCTGCTCGTCCCGCCGCACCCTGCCGGCCATCGCCACCACCACTTCGGGACATCACACTGGTCCGCGGAAGGCCCGTCCCCCAGGCCACCGCGGATCCTCGGCCGGGTCGGCGAGGTCGAACGGGGAAAGCGTACGCAATCAGTACGCGATCACACCGCCGACCCGGACGAGACGCCGCCCGCCTCCTGCCGTCAGACGGCCGCCCAGGCGTCGTCGACCGGGAGCACGGCGCCGTTGACGAACGAGGCGGCGTCGGAGGCCAGGAAGACGATGGCGTCGGCCTGCTCCTCCGCCGACCCGAACCGGCCCATGGTGGCGCCGATCAACTGCCCCACCACGGCGGGCCCATGGGCCTCCTCGGCGGCATCCACCCGGATGGCGGTCGCGGTGGGGCCGGGAGCGATGGCATTGGCGCGGATGCCCTGCCCCCGGTACATGACGGCCAGGCTTTTGACCAGGCCGACGATGCCGTGCTTGGAAGCGGTGTACGCGGCGCCCGCCGTACTGCCGCGCAGGCTCGCCTCCGACGCGGTGAAGACGATCGACCCGCGCCCGGCGGCCAGCATGTGCGGCAGAACCGCACGGGTCAGCAGGAACGGCGCCGTCAGGTTGATCCGTATGACCCGCTCCCACTCGGCGTCGTCGGTCTCGCCGAGCGCGGACATACGGTCCATGATCCCGGCGTTGTTCACCAGCACGTCCACGCCGCCGAAGGCCTCGACGGCCCGCCCGGCCACGTCGTCCACCACCCGCTGATCGCTCAGATCGCCGACGACCGCGAGGGCGGTTCCCCCGGCGGACTCGATCTCCCCGACGACCGCCTCGGCGCCCGCCCGGTCGACATCCGCGACCAGCACCTTCGCGCCACCTTGCGCGAATTTCAGGGCCGTGGCCCTGCCGATTCCGGACGCGGCGCCGGTGACGACGACACCGCGCCCTTCAAGACCCGCGGTGCTGGTCATGTGACCACCTTCTCCCTGTGTCAAGGCCTCAGCTGCCATACCGCCCCCTCCCCGTTGGCCGACAGCAGGAGGGAGCCGTCCGGGCCGGTGGCGAGTCCGGCGAACGGGCGGGGAGCGCCGACCATGCCGTGGGCGAAGAGCGCGGGCGCGGTGCGCGGAGCGGTGCCCGGGGGCTGTCCGACGGGCAGGTCCTCGGCCTCGGTCCGGCGCTCCCCGGTGCTCAGCGAGATCGCGGTGAGCCTGCGCGGCCCGGTCTCCACGGTGAACAGCGTGTCGCCGAGGACCGCCAGCCCCTGAGGCGCGCCGAGCCCGTCCGCGACGACCGCCGTCGTCCCGTCCTCATCGATCCGCAGGACGGCCCCGAGCCGGTCGTCGCTCACATGGCACCGTCCCCCGGCGTCGAAGTCCACGTCCACCGGGTGGCCGAGCCCTTCGGCGAGGACGGTGACGGTGTCGCCGTCGTCGATGGACACGACCCGCCCGGCGCCCGCCTCCGCGACGACGAGTGAGCCGTCCGGTCCCACGGCGATGCCGACCGGCTCGTTCAGGCCCGTCACCCGCTGCCGGGTGGTCCGCTGCTCGGGGTCGTGGGTGTGGACGTCGCCGTACTGGGAGGTGGAGTGGACGAGCCCGCCCGCGGTGGTCACGCCGTGGACGAAGGGCATCAGGGTGAGCGAGGTGACGCCGCCCTCCTCGCCCGCCGCGTCGGCGGTGACCGGCTCGCCCTCGTCGACCGGCGCCGGGCCGGCCAGCCGGTAGTGGTCGGCCACGTACACCGTGCCGCCGAGGTCGACCGTCACACCGTACGGGCCGTCGAGTCCGCGCGGGACGATCTCCCGGGTGCGGCCGTCGGGGTGCAGTTCGGTGATGCCGCCGCTGGCGTAGCTGGAGACGAACATGCGGTTCTCCGCGTCGAACGCCGCGTTGTCCAGACCCACCAGGCCGCTGGTGACGAGCGTGCGGGAGCCGCTGCCGTACAGGTCGATCCGGGTGACGATGCCCTCCACCCCGCGCGAGAGGACGTGCAGCACCCCGCCCTGGTCGAAGCGGACCGCGACCGGCTGGTGCACATCCTCGGCGACCACCTCGGGCACACCGCCGTCCGGCGGGATCCGCCAGACCTGGTTCGTCATCATGTGCGGGTAGTACAGCAGGCCGTCCGGGCCGAGCTGCATGGCGTTTCCGAGGGCGAGCCCTTCGGTGAGCACCACGGGCTCGCCGCCGTCCGGGAACAGCTCCAGCAGCCGGCCGCCGGGCCGCATCTCGTTGACGAAGAGCCGGTCCCCGACGCAGGTGATGCCGTTGACCACCTTCACCTCGTCCGAGACCACGGTGTACGCGCCCTCCGGGCCGCGCCGCCACACACGGCCGGGGATCAGGTCGGCGATGTACATCGACCCGTCCGCGCCGAAGGCGAGGTCGTCCGGGGACTGCACCGGGCCGTCCATCGGGACGACCACCTCGACGTCCCCGGTGGCCGGGTCGACGGCGCTGATCTGCCCGGCGAGGTACTGGGCGACGTACAGCCGCCCGTCCGGGCCGAAGGCGACACCGTTCGAACCCCACAGCGGGCTCGGGGGGTTGAGCCGCCGGGCGCGCGGGTGCGAGGCGGAGACGGCCGTGTCGCCTACGGTGCCGCCGAAGCGGTTGCGGCCCCGCGCGCTCACGCTTCCTCCGCCCCGGCCAGGACATCGTCCATGCCACCGCCGGCGCGCCAGTGCCGGAGCAGGTCGTGGAAGGCGACCGGCCCGTCGGCGTACGCGTTGCGCTTGTGCGGCATGCCCTCGTTGTTGTAGTAGCCCGGGGTGCACTCCGCCTGGAACGCGTGCAGGTCGGGGGCGTTCTCCCGGAGGGCGGCCAGCCACGCGTCCTGGGCCGCGGAGGTCGGTTCGACGTACCGGGCCCGGCGCTTGCGGGCCTCGGTGACCATCTCGGCGACGTGGTGGGCCTGTTCGTCGAGGACGTGGACGAAGTTCACGGAGGCCGCGTTCTGCAGCGGGCCCAGCTGGAAGAGGTTGGGGAAGCCGTGAGTGCAGAAACCGTGGAGCGTCTTGGGGCCGTCCGCCCAGGCCTCGGAGAGCGGCACGCCGCCCCTGCCGTACACCGGCAGCCGCCCGGAGAGGATCCCGGAGACGCCCACCTCGAAGCCGGTCGCGAAGATGACGCAGTCGACCTCGTACGCGGTGCCGCCGACCACGACGGCGGTCTCCGTCATCCGCTCCACGCCGTGGGTGTCGGCGGTGTCGACGAGGGTGACGTTGGGCCGGTTGAAGGTCTGGAGGTAGTGGTCGCTGAACGTGGGCCGCTTGCACATGTAGCGGTACCAGGGCTTGAGCTTCTCGGCCGTCGCGGGGTCCTCGACCACCGCTTCGACCCGGGCCCGGATCTCGTTCATCTTCTGGAAGTCGGCTATCTCGTACAGCCGTTCCCGGTCCTCGGCCGGAACGTCCGCGTAGGCGTTGGTGGGGATCAGCTTCTCCTGGAGCCGGGCGCTGCTGGTCCAGGAGTCGTTCACCAGGTCCTCGTCCGTCCGGACGCCGGTGACGACCTTGAGGAAGTTCTCCATGCGGTGCCGCTGCCAGCCCGGCCCCAGCGCCGCGGCCCAGTCCGGGTCGGTGGGGCGGTTGTCCCGTACGTCGACGGAGGAGGGCGTGCGCTGGAACACGTAGAGGTGCCGGGCGTCCTCGCCGAGGTGGGGCACGACCTGGATGGCGGTGGCGCCGGTGCCGATGAGGGCGACGCGCTTGTCGGCCAGCTTGCGCAGTCCGCCGTCCGCGTCGCCGCCGGTGTAGTCGTAGTCCCAGCGGCTGGTGTGGAAGGTGTGGCCCCGGTAGGTCTCGATGCCGGGGATGCCGGGCAGTTTGGCCTGGCTGAGGGTGCCGGTGGCGGTGATGACGTACCGGGCCCGTATGCGGTCGCCGCGGTCGGTGGCGACGGTCCACTCCACCTGGTCGTCGTCCCAGCGGAGTTCGGTCACCTGGGTCTGGAAGCAGGCGTCCTCGTAGAGTCCGAAGTGGCGCGCGATGGCCCGCGCGTGCTGCCGGATCTCCTCCCCCGGCGCGTAGCGCCACTTCGGGACGTAGCCGACCTCCTCCAGCAGGGGCATGTAGATGTAGGACTCGATGTCACAGTGGATGCCCGGGTAGCGGTTCCAGTACCAGGTGCCGCCGAAGTCCCCGCCCTTGTCGATGACCCGGATCGACTCCACGCCCGCCTGCCGCAGCCGGGCGGCGGCGAGCAGACCGCCGAACCCGCCGCCGACGATCGCCACCTCCACCCGGTCGCGCAGCGGCTCCCGCGTGAACTCGGCGTCGGCGTAGGGGTCCTCGGCGTAGTAGCCGAACTCGCCGCCGACGCCCCGGTATTGGGTGCTGCCGTCGGGGCGTATCCGGCGCTCGCGTTCGGCGCGGTAGCGGGCGCGCAGGGCCTCCGGGTCGAATCCCAGGTCCTGCGGCGGCCGGGGTGGGGTGGAGGAGGTGTTCGGGGCGGACATCGGCGTCCTCTTCCTCTCTGTGGTCCATCGGCGGCCGCCGTGCTCGTCGGCGCGCCACCGGGAGTCGGACGCCGAAAATCTATCACCTAAAAATTTAGCGCGAAGCCAGTAAGTCCGCGGGGCCGCCGTACGGGAGACGGCTCATCGGCCGGCCGGGGCGGCCTCCTGCCCGGAGGTGTCCGCGGGCACCAGCATCCGGGCGAACGTCTCGGCGATCGCGGCGATGTCCACGGTGGGGTCGTGCATCCACTGGATCTGCAGACCGTCCATCACCGCCACGACCGCCCTGGCCAGATGGTCGGCCGGTTCGTCGGCGCGGATCTCACCGGCCCGCTGCCCCTTCTCGAGGTCCTGCGTGGCCTCGGCCGCGAGACCCCGGTAGCGCTCGGCGAAGTGACGGTGCACGGGGCTCCCCGGATCGGTGGCGGCAGCCGAGAGCGTGACGCACAGTTTGGCCACCCCGGGGTGGCCGGTGATGAGGCGGGCGCCCGCCACCACGCCGTCGACCACCGTCTCACCGTCTCCGGCGGCACGGGCGAACGCCTTGCCCAGCACATCGCGCCGCTCCAGGACCGCGAGAAGCAGGTCGTCGCGGGTGGGGAAGTAGTACGTCAGCGCGGGCTGCGTCACTCCGACCCGGTCGGCGATGTCCTGCAGGGAGGCTCGTTCGCCGTGCTCGTCGATGGCCTCGTAGGCGGCTTGGAGGATCTGTTCCCGTCGTTCCGCGCTCTTGCGGTACGGACCCCGTGGCTTTCGCTGGTTCGTCACTCCGCAGACCGTACTTCACCGGTTCGAACCGGGAAGGCGTCGATTGACTTTCGATAGATACCGATCGAGAATCGATAGATGCATCGACTCTTCATCGCCGCGCTGCGGGCCGGAATCGCCGCCGCGATCCTGCTGGGTCTCTTCGGGCAGATCGTCGTCATCCCGACGACGGCGGCCGACGAGGTCGACCGGTTCCCGCCGTACGCCCCCTTCGCCACGCCCTACGTGACGGTGGCGATCCTCGGCGTCGCCTGCGTCCAAGTCGCGCTCGTCGCCACGTGGATGCTGCTCGACATGGTCCGCCGGGGCGCCATCTTCACCCCGCGGGCGTTCCGCTGGGTCGACATCATCATCGGGTCCTCGGTCGTGGCGACGCTGCTGGCGATCGGGGTCACCGGCCATCTCGCCATGGCGAGCATCCCCTCCCCCGACGACGGCATGGAGGCCATCAGCGCGCTGTTCGCCGCGACCGCGAGCGCGGGTGTGGGGGCGTCGTTCGCGATGCTCATCGTCATCATGCGAGGCCTGCTGCGCAAGGCGACGGATCTGCAGACCGAGATCGCCGAGGTCGTCTGATGGCGATCATTGTCGACCTCGACGTCCAGCTCGCCCGGCACCACATGTCCGTCGGCGAGTTCGCCGCCGCCGTCGGTATCACCCCCGCCAACGTCGCCGTGCTGAAGAACGGCCGTGCGAAGGCGGTGCGGTTCACGACGCTCGACGCGATCTGCCGCACCCTCGGCTGTCAGCCCGGGGATGTGCTGCGCTACGTACCCGACGAGGCTCAGGACATCCCCTAGGGGGTGTCCGGCGCGGCGGGTTCGGGCAGCGTGCGGAACAGCAGCCAGCTCAGGGCGGGCATCACGATCAGCGGGGCCAGGGCCGTTCGCAGCGAGGTCGCGTGCGCGACGCTGCCGATGAGCGGGGTGACCAGGCCGCCGACGCTGACGGTCAGCCCGAGGGTGATTCCGCCGGCGGTGCCGACGCGGGTGGGCAGATAGTCCTGGCCGAGGGTGACCTGCAGCGAGAAGGGGACGTACAGGCCGACGGAGGTCAGCGCCACGAACAGGTGGAGCGCCGGACCGGGTACGAACACGACCCCCGCGACGGCGGCGACCGTGACGAGGTAGGACCAGCGGGCCACGGTGACCCGGCCCCAGCGGTCGGCCAGATGGCCGCCCAGCACGGAGCCCACCGCGCCGCCGAGGTAGAGCACGAACAGCGCCGCGGTACCCGCCGCCGTGCTGCCGCCCGGACGCGCTCGCGCGTAGAGCGCGATATAGGTGCTCAGGCCGATGAAGACGATGGACCGGCAGATCACGGCCAGCGCCAGCTTCACGAACGAGGCGGTGTCGTCGGCGCCCGGCGCCACCGCGGTGCCGGAGCCCCCGCGCACCGGCCCGTCCAGGGCGCGCAGCACCGGCAGGCACAGCACGCTGCCGACGAGCGCCGGTACGACGAGCAGCGGCGACAGCCGCAGACCGCCCCAGGCGGCGACGGCGCCGACCATGAGCGGCGCGGTGGCGAAGCCGAGGTTGCCGCCGAGGGAGAACCAGCTCATCGCGGTGTGGCTGCCCGCGCTGACGCGCCGCGCCACACGGGCGGACTCGGGGTGGTAGGCGGCGACCCCGACCCCGGACACGGCCACGAACGCCAGCGTCCAGCCGTAGGAACCGCTCACCCCGCTCAGGGCGATCCCCAGTCCGCCGAGGACCGTACTCACCGGCAGGAGCCAGGGCATCGCCCAGCGGTCGGTGAGCGCGCCGAACACCGGTTGGGCCACCGACGACAGCAGCGACGCGGCGAGCACGACGCCCGAGACGGCGGCGTAGCCGTAGGCGCGCTCGGCGACGAAGAACGGGACGAGGGACGCGACGGCGCCTTGGTAGACGTCCACGCAGGCATGGCCGACGGACAGCATGATGATGGATCTGTTTCTGGGCACCCCGTCATGGTCATCACCGGGTGTGCTGTCGTGCTTCCGATAAACTGCCAACCAATGACGAAAGTCCGCCATGAGCCGGTGGCGCCGACCCACACCCGGTGGCTGGCGTCCGGAGCCGCCATCGACGCCCACCGCCACGACGACCACCAGATCGTCTACGCGGGGTGGGGAGTGCTGGCCGTGACGACCAGCACCGGCACCTGGATCGCGCCGGGCACGCGCGCCATCTGGGTGCCGGCCGGTACCGCGCACGCCCACCAGGCCCACGGCGAACTCGAACTGCACCTGCTGGGCCTGCCCGCGAGCGACAATCCGCTCGGCCTGGACGAGCCGACCGTGCTGGCCGTCGGCCCCCTCCTGCGAGAACTGCTCCTCGCCTGCACCCGCACCCCGCACGACGACAGCCCCGAGCGGGAGCGGCTGCGGGCCGTGCTGCTCGACCAGTTGCGCGCCTCGCCCCAGCAGCCCCTGCACCTGCCCACCCCGACCGCCCCCGCGCTGACGGCGGTGTGCGAGATCCTGCGCGCCGATCCGGCCGACGGCCGCACCCTGGCCGCCCTGGGCAGGGAGGTCGGCGCCAGCGACCGCACCCTCTCCCGCCACTTCAAGGCCGACCTCGGCATGACCTTCCCGCAGTGGCGCACCCAACTGCGGCTGTACCACGCGTTGATCCTGCTCGCCGGGGACCACCCGGTGACCACGGTGGCGCACCGGTGCGGCTGGTCGTCCGCCAGCGCGTTCATCGATGTGTTCCGCCGTACGTTCGGGCACACGCCCGGAACACATCAGCCCGGCCCCGGCTGACTCCTGAGCATGACGAGCTGCCGCGTCGCCCGGGTCATCGCCACATAGCGGTCCACCGCCCCTGCGATGCCCTCGCCGAACTCCTCCGGGTCGACGAGGACGACCAGGTCGAATTCGAGCCCCTTCGACAGCTCCGGGGTCAGCGACCGGACACGGGACGTCGCCCGGAACGACGGATCGCCGATGACGCAGGCGATGCCGTCGCCGTGTGCGGCGAGCCACGTGTCGAGGATCGCGCTCAGATCCGCGACGGACCCGTGGACGACGGGGAGACCGCCGCCGCGGATGGAGGTCGGCACGTTGGCGTCCGGGAGCGCGGCCCGGATGACCGGCTCCGCCTCCGCCATGATGTCCTCCGGCGTCCGGTAGTTGACGCTCAGGGACGCGAGCGTGATCCGGTCCATCCCGACCCGCTCCAGCCGTTCCCGCCACGACTCCGTGAACCCGTGCCTGGCCTGGGCGCGGTCCCCGACGATGGTGAAGCTCCGGGACGGGCACCGCAGCAGCAGCATCTGCCACTCCGCGTCGGTCAGTTCCTGAGCCTCGTCCACGACGATGTGCGCGAACGGACCGGCGAGCAGATCCGGGTCGGCGCCGGGCAGCGCGGTCTCGTCGACCAGGGCGTCGTGGAAGTCCTCGCCGCGCAGCATCGTCACCAGGCCCACGCCGTACTCGTCGTCCGCCGCCTCCATCAGGTTGTCCACGACGCTGACCATCCGCTCGCGTTCGGCCGCGACGGCGGCCCGGTGGCGGCGCCTGCGCCGGTCCGCCTCCGGGTCGCCGAGCCGCTGCCGCGCCGCGTCCAGCAGCGGCAGGTCGGACACCGTCCAGGCCTTCGGCGACGCCGTCCGCCGCAGCGCCCGGACGTCCTCGGGGCCGAGCCAGGGAGCGCACATCCCCAGGTAGGCGGGCACCGACCACAGGTCCCCGACGAGGTCGGCGGCCTCGATCAGCGGCCAGGCCCGGTGGAGGGCCCCGACCAACTCCTCGTCGTGCGCCAGCGACCTCCGGAAGAGGTCGGGCGGGACATCGCCGTCGAGCTTGTCCAGCAGGATCGTGACCAGCTCCTCCCAGATCTGCTCGCGCGCCTCGTTGTGCGGAGTGCCCGGGTCCGGCGCGTCGAACGCCTCGGCCCAGTCGTCGGCGCTCAGCCAGAGGTCGGCCCAGTCGGTCGTGACCGTCATCCCCTCGGCGGGCGGCTCCTCGTAGAACCGGACGGCCTTCTCGATCGCCTTCACCATGTCCGCGGACGACTTCAGCCGGGCCACCTCCGGGTCGGCCTCGACCGCCGCTCCCGCTCCCTCGGCCACGAGGTCCCGCAGGGTGCAGATCCGCACGCCCTCTTCCCCGAGGCTGGGGAGCACATCGGAGACGTACGACAGATACGGCTGGTGCGGGCCGACGAACAGCACACCGCCCCGGCGGTGTTTCAGGCGAGGGTCGGAGTAGAGGAGATAGGCGGAGCGGTGCAGGGCGACCACGGTCTTCCCCGTCCCCGGGCCGCCGTCCACGACGAGAGCGCCGCGGGACCCCGCCCGGATGATGGCGTCCTGGTCGGCCTGGATGGTGCCGAGCACATCGCGCATCCGCGGCGACCGGTTGCCGCCCAGGCTGGCGATGAAGGCGGACTGGTCGTCGAGCGCGGCGTGCCCGGCGAACCCGTCCGGGGTGAACACCTCGTCCCAGTAGTCGCAGACCCGGCCGAGGGTCCAGCGGTACCTGCGGCGGCTGGCCAACCCCATCGGGTTGGCGTGGGTGGCCCCGAAGAACGGCTCGGCCGCCGGGGAACGCCAGTCGAGCAGCAGCTGACGGCCCGCACTGTCCTTGAGGCCGAGCCGCCCGACGTACACGGGCTCGGCGCCGTCCTGGCCGACCATGTGCCCGAGGCACAGGTCCAGGCCGAAGCGCCGCAATGTGCGCAGCCGGGCGGTCAGCCGGTGGATCTCCGTGTCCCGGTCCATCGCCTGCCGGCCGATGCCGCCGGGCGCCTTGCGCGCGGCGTCGAGACGGCCGGACAGATCGGCGATCGACTGCTCCAGGCACTCGGCGATGGCCGCGAAGTGCCGCTCGTCACCGGCGATCAGCGCCGGGTCCGCCTTGGCCGCGAGGCGGTCGGGGAGATCGAACGCGCCGATGGGTCCGCTCGGCCCATGCTCCGACAACACCACACGCACGTCGCGCTCCGTTTCCGCAGGTCCTGGCTTCGGCCCGAGATTCTGCGGCACGAGGGGGGCCTTGCCGCAAGGCCCCCGGTGCGCTATACGTTAAGAGTGGCGAGGAGTGGGTGACGTCGTCGACGACGAGCCCGTACCGCCCGATCCGTACTCCAGCGGCCCCGCCCCGCGTTGATCCTGCTCCGTGATGACCCTGCGCAGACGCCCCCGTATAGGTCAGAATCATGGAGACCGTCGTCACAAGGGGGGCTCGGTGCGGATCGACGTAGCGGTGAGTGGCGGCGAGGAGGAGCTGCGATCGCTCCAGGACTGGCTGAGACGGGATCCGGCCGTACGCCGCGGCGCCCATGTGGAGCTGGTCCAAGCCGCGCCGGCGCCGGGCCAGATGGGCGTGCTCACCGAGGTGCTGCAGCTGGTCACCGACAACGCCTGGAGCGCGGCCTCCTTCGCGCTGGCCCTGTCCACCTGGCGGCAGACGCGGCCACAGGCCCGTCGGATCACCGTGCGCCGGGGTGACCTCGCGGTCTCCCTCGACGGCGGTGGCGACGAGGACGTGCGGCGCCTGATCGAGGCGCTGGAGCGCCCGGCCGATCCCGCACCGGAGCGTCAACGGGATCGGGACCGGGACCGGGAGGCCGGCGCGGGGGAAGGGCGATAGCCGTGTCCGTCCTCCCCGACCCGGCCGCCACGCGCGCGGTGCTCATCGGCACCAGCCGGTACGCCCATCTGCAACAACTCCCGGCGGTGGCCAACAACCTGAGCGCGCTCGCCGCGCTCTTACGCGCCCCGCATTCATGGGGCCTGGCGCCCGAGCACTGCACGGTGGTCGAGGATCCCGCCACCGCGGTCGAGGTCCTCGACGCCGTGCGGACCGCGGCCGAGGAAGCCACGGACACGCTGCTGGTGTACTTCGCCGGACACGGTCTCGTGGAGCCGCGCCGCGGCGAGCTGTTCCTGGGGCTGACCGGGTCGATGCAGCACCGCTCCTACACCGGGCTGCCCTACGGCACGCTGCGCGATGTCGTGCTCGACGGGCGGAGCGGCCGTCAGGTGATGCTGCTCGACTGCTGCTTCAGCGGGCGGGTGCTCGGCTTCATGAGCGCACCGGGCGCCGAGACCGTGATCGACCAGGTGGAAGTCGAGGGCACCTATCTGCTGGCGGCCGTCCCCGACACCAGCTTCGCGCTCGCCCCGCCGGGTGAGCCGTACACGGCCTTCACCGGTGAGCTGTTGCGGCTCCTGCGCGAGGGGGCGCCGGGCGGGCCGGAGTTACTGGACCTGGACACGGTCTACGCACGGGTGTATTCGGCGCTGCGGGCGAAGGGGCGGCCGCTGCCGCAGAAGCGCGACCGCAATACGGCGGGCGGCCTGGCCCTGGCCCGCAACGTGGCCTGGGTACCGCCCGGCTTGGGCCCGCCGCCGCCACCGTACGGCCACGAGCCGGGGCCCGCGCCCGCCCCGCCGTACGAACCGCCGCTCACTCCCACGCCATCGGTGTACGAGGACGAAACGGCCCCGGCCCCGGCGCCCGGACCGCTGCCCGCGCTGCCGCCGAAGCCCGCCTGGTCGCCGGTGTCCCTGCCCTCGCCCGCCCCGGCCCCCTCCCCCGGCGGTGCCTCACCGGGCCGCCGCCGGGCCCTCCGCTACGGGTTGGCGGGCGGGCTCGCCCTCGCGCTGATCGCCGCGGGCGTTCCCCTGATGATGTCCTGGATGAAGGACTCCGGCTCCTCCCCGGACGACTCGGGCCACCCGCGATCCACGTCCTCCGGCACGCCGAAGACGGGCCCCACCTCCGGGTACGACGCCGCGACCAAGGGCACGGTGAACGCCTCGCCGAAGAAGGGCGGCACGCTGAAATTCGTCAGCACCACCACCCCGGACTCATGGGACCCGCAGCGCAGCTATTACGGCTTCGTCTGGAACTTCTCCCGCTATTACGCCCGCCAACTGGTCACCTACGCCCCCAAAGCCGGTAAGGGCGGCACCGAACTGGTGCCGGACCTCGCCGAGAAGAGGGCCGAGGTGACCGACGGCGGCAAGAAATACACCTACACCCTGCGCGACGGCATCACCTGGCAGGACGGCTCGAAAATCACGTCCAAGGACATCAAATACGGCATCGAGCGGATCTGGGCCACGGACGTCATTCTCGGCGGACCGGTCTACCTGCAACAGGCGCTGGACCCCGATCACACCTACAAGGGGCCGTACAAGGACACGTCCGAGGACAAGCTGGGGCTGAGGGCCATCGAGACCCCGAACGACAGGACCATCGTCTTCAGACTGCCGAAACCCAATGGCGACTTCGAGCGGATGCTCGCGATGCCGGCCGGATCGCCCGTCAAGAGGGCGAAGGACACCAAATCCCGGTATCAGGATGAGCCGTTCTCCTCCGGGCCCTACGAATTCCGCTCCCATCAGCCGGGCAAGTCGCTGGAGCTGGTCCGCAACACCCACTGGAACCGGACGTCCGACCCGGTCCGCGCCGCCCTCCCGGACCGCATCACCGTGGATATCGCCTCCGATGAGCAGGCGGCCGCACGGGCGCCGTTCTCGGGCCGCTACGACCTCGCCATGGGGTTCACCGGGCTCACCGGGGAGGGCCTCATCAAGGCCCGGAACGACTCCGGCCTCAAGGCCCGGCTGGACAATCCGTACAACGGAATACTCCTGTACGCCGCTCTTCCACGCTCCGTCACACCCCTGAACAACGTCCACTGCCGCAAGGCGGTCCTCTACGCGGCGGACAGGGAGAACATACGGACAGCGGCCGGCGGCCCGCAGAGCGGCGATATCGCGCCCCATATGCTCCCGCCGGCCGTCGCCGGCTCCGACCCCTCCTACGACCCGTACGGGACCCTCAAGGACGGCGGCAAGCCGAAAACGGCCAAGGCCAAGGAGGAGCTGGCGGCATGCGGAAAGCCGAACGGCTTCACGACCACCATCGCGACACGTAACCGCCCCGGCGACGTGGATATCGCCATGGCGCTCTCGGAATCGCTGAAGCGGGTCGGTATCCGCGCCCGGGTCGAGCAGATCGACCTCGCGAACTACGCCACGACGACGGGTTCGCCGGCGACGGTGAAGAAGAAGGGCTACGGCGTCGTCGTCCAGAGATGGGCCGCCGACTTCCCCACCGGCCAGGGCTTTCTCCAGCCGATCGCCGACGGCCGCCTCATCCAGAACAGCGGCAATTTCAATATCTCCGAGCTGGACGACCGCACGGTCGACGATCTCTTCGACGCGGCGATCGCCGAAGAGGACCCGGCGAAGGCCGGGAAGGACTACGCGCGGATCAACCAGAAGATCTCCGACTCCGCCGCGTATCTGCCCCTCCTGTTCCAGCGGAGCACGATCTGGCGCGGCTCCCGGCTGACCAACGTCCGTACGAGCGAGGCCTGGGACGGCAACTACGACTACGCCTCACTGGGCGTTGACGGCTAGAAGAAACGTCGGGCGAACGCCCGTCCGAGGCGGGCGGAACTCCCTATGCTGGCCGCATGATCGACCTGCCGCTCTCCGCGCTGGAAGTCGCCATGGTCGAGACCGGGACGCGGGCCGTGGACACGTTACGTGACACCACCGCCTTCGCCCGGCGTCTCGACGCCCTCGGCTACCGTCGGCTCTGGTACGCCGAACACCACCACTCCCCCGCCATCGGCGCGTTCCCGCCCGTCGTCCTGACCGCCCACGCGGCCGCGTCGACATCGGCCATCCGCCTGGGCTCCGGGGGCGTGCTCGCGCCCAACCACGCCCCCATCATGCTGGCCGAGCAGTTCGGCACGCTCGCCGCGCTGCACCCCGACCGGATCGATCTGGGCATCGGCCGCGGCCCCGGCACCTTCGACGAGTCCACCGCCCGGGCGCTGCGGCGCGGCGCCGGGCCGACGACGGACGACACGTACCGCGATGACGTGGCGGCGACGCTGCGGTTCCTGGTCGACGAAGTGGCGCTCGGGCCGCTTCCGGAGCCGTGGCTGCTGGCCTCCAGCACCGCGGGTGCCGCGCTCGCCGCGGACCTCGGCCTGCCCCTCGCCTTCGCCCACCACATCCGCCCGGACAACACGCTCGCCGCACTCGGCCACTACCGTGCCCACTTCTCCCCCTCCGCGTGGTGTGCGCGGCCCCGTGTGCTGGTGTGCGTGGAAACGATCTGCGCCGAGACGCGGGAGGAGGCGCTACGGCTGGCCGGCCCGATGAACGTCGTCAAGGCCGGACTGCTGAAGGGCCACAGCGAGGTGCCGTTCCCCTCGCCCGTCGAGGCGTCCGCGCACCCGTTCACGGCGGAGGAGCGGCAGGCGCTGGCGGCCTTCGGGGCCCATCAGGCGTACGGCACGCCCGAGACCGTCGTACGCCGCCTGTCGGAGGTGGCGGACGCGACCGGTGCGGACGAACTGATGCTGGTCACACCGGTCTATGCGCTGGAGGCCCGCCTGCGGTCGTACGAACTCGTCATGCGGCACGCGTCGTCCGGGGCGAGTCGTCCCGCTACGCACCATTCGGTGCCCTAGCATGCCGCACAGGGACGCGTTCGCCCTGTCCGCCCGCTACCGGAGGTGTCGTGCGAGAGCAGAAGATGTACTGCTACACCTGCCGATCCGACGAACAGCACCGGCGCCTCACCGCCGACGAGAAGACGTGGCTCAAGAACCGTACGGGCCGCAAGAGCGTCGAGGAATTCTTCATGTGCACGGCCCCGGGCTGCCGCAATCTGCGGACCGGCTTCAGCCAGCACCCCTTCGACCCGGTGATCCGCGTGCCCGTGCCCGACTGACCCACCGTCCACGGGGGCGGTCGCTAGTGCCGCGTCAGCCAAGGTTCACCCCGCTCGCCGCCCTGGCACGGCCATCCGCGGCGTTGCCGAATCGACCGAGTAGGCCCGCCCCCAGACTCCGTCCGGGGGGGTGCCCCCGCGAGGCCGAACGGCGCCTTGCATCTGACCGCACCAGGACGCCTCGCTACCGGGCACACCTTGACTGACGCGGCACTAGGTTGTGCGCATGGATGCGCATGAGGGTATGGCCGTCGGTACACGGGCCTGGGTGGAGCAGCGGGTGGGCGCGGGGGGCCGGGTCGAGGGTGTCGAACGGCTGCGTGGCGGGTGGACCTCGGAGATGCGCCGTCTGCGCGTCAGTGGCCCCGGAGCGCCGCGGTGGCTCGTGCTGAGATCGTTCGTCAAGCCGTTTTTCGCTCGGCACGCGAAGGGGTTACTCACGCGCGAGGCGGACATCTTGCGTCTGCTCGCGGAGACCGATGTGCCGGTGGCGGTCTTCAAGGGCGTCGACGCGACGGCGGCGTGTTGCGATCATCCGTCGTTGCTGATGTCGCTGCTGCCGGGCAGTGTGCGGCTGGATCAGGAGGAAGCGGGGCCGCGGGCCGAGCTTCTGGCACGCCAGCTGCTCGCCATACACCGGGTGCGCGTCCCTGCCGGGTCCCGGCCGCGCGTCTACGAGGCGTGGACCACACCCGAACTCGTGCGACGGCCCGAATCCACCCGGCGGCCGGAGGTGTGGGAGCGCGCTGTGGACATCATCCGCCGCGATCCCCCCGACTACCGGCCCTGTTTCCTGCACCGGGACTTCCACCCCGGCAATGTGCTCTTCACCGGGCGGGGCCCCGGTCTGGAGATCAGCGGTGTCGTCGACTGGGTGGAGACCTCCTGGGGGCCCGCCGACCTGGACGTGGCGCACTGCTCCACCGCCCACGCTCTCCTCTACGGCGCCGGGGAGGGCATGCGGTTCGCCGATCGCTATCTGGCTTCCGGGGGCACGCTGAGCGAGGATCCCGCGGCGCACCTGTACTGGCGCGTCCTGGACGCGCTCGGGTTCGCCCCGGACGCGGAGAAGGTCGCGGGGCCGTGGCGGGAGCTGGGACGCGACGATCTGACTCCCGGTCTGATCACCAGCCGGTTGGAGGACTACCTCCATGAACTCTTGTGCCGGTTCGACCGCTGACCTTCAACGAGTCGATGAAGTCGAGCAGGGAGTCGACGCGTTCGCCGCGGGGGGTGTCGACGCCCGGTTGATGACCTTGATCAGGTGGTCATAGGCGTCGGTGTGGTCGTAGTCGGCGGTGTCGGCGATCTTCAGGGCCCAGCGCCAGTAGCCGCGGATGGTGTCGGACAGGGGCATGCGGAAACCGGCGACGACCTCTCTGACCGGCTCGACCACGGCGTTGCCGTAGGCGCGCAGGTAGGACGTGACGACGTCGGCCATGAAGGTGAAGTGGCGGGCCTCGTCGCGGCTCAGGCGGGTCAGGACCTGGGTGAGCACCGGGTCGGCTGCTGCCGCTGGCCGGGATCCTGGACACCGCGGGGCCGGACACCGCCGTCTACTGCTGCGGCCCCGAGCCGCTGCTCGCCGCCGTCGAGCGGCTGTGGGGCGAGCGGCGCACGGGCACCTTGCACATCGAACGGTTCCAGCCCCGCCCCCAGGAGCCCTCCACCGCTCCCGACCAGGGCTTCGAGGTCCAGGTCGCCAGCACGGGCGCGACCGTCCGGGTGGTCCCGGGCGGTCCATCATGGACGCCCTCGGCGCGGCGGGCGTCGACGTCCCGTCGTCATGCCGCGAGGGGACCTGCGCCAGTTGTGAGACCACCGTGCTCGACGGCGAAGTGGAGCACCGCGACTCGGTGCTGACCGAGGACGAGCGGGCCGACGGCACCACCATGATGCTCTGCGTGTCGGGCCGCGTCCCCGAGGCTGGTGCTGGACCTGTGACGCGATAGCGAACGGCCATGGACCGGTGGTCCAGTCCAATCACGGGCGGGTGATGGCACGTCCTCGTGCACACTCGACCGAGCCGACGCCCACTCCGATCAGCCGATCCCGCGCGGTGGAAATCGGGGAATCGAGGAGATCGGACAACACATGCAGCTCACCGTTCTTGGATGTCGGGCCGGAATGCCCGCCGACGAACAGCCGAGTTCCGGATATCTGGTGGAAACCGCCGGGGCACGACTGCTGCTCGACTGCGGACCGGGTACGGCCGTCGCCCTGAGCGCGGTCGCACCGCCCACCTCCCTGGACGCCGTGGTGATCACCCATTTCCCTTCCGACCACTGCTACGACCTGCTGCCGATCGGGAAAACGCTGCTGAACGGTCTGATCGAGGTACAGGGCGGCCCGCCGCGCCCCGGCGGCGAATTCCGTCCCGTACCGCTGTATGTGTCCTCGGGCGCACGGGAATTGTTCACCACGTGGGCCGCGCTGTTTCCGGTGACCACACTGCCGCTGCTGGACCGGGCCTTCGAGGTGGCGTTCGACGTACGCGAGTGCACCCCCGGGACGAGCTTCCAGGTCGGCGACTGCACCGTCACCCTCCGGGAGTTGCGCCATGTCCTGCCCAACTGCGGGCTGCGGGTGGAGGCCCCGTCCGGCTCCCTGGCGTACAACGGGGACACCGGCGTCACCCCGGCGCTGACCGAACTGGCCGCAGGGGTGGACGTCCTGGTCGCCGAGGCGACCCTCGCCGAGTCCGACCACAGCGACCACGGCCACCTCTCCGGTACGGACGCGGGCCGCACGGCGCAGGCCGCGGGCGTCGGCGAACTGGTGCTCACCCACTTCGCCTCGGGCGATCCGGAATGGCTCGCGCATCTCGCCAAGACCGCCGAGAGCGAGTTCCCCGGCCCCGTCCGGCAGGCCGCCCCCGGCCTCAGGATCGCGGTGCGCCCGGCCGGACAGCCGCGCACGCGGGCGGCGTTGTCAGTGCCGCCTGCGATGCTGCCGCCATGACTCCATTAACCCTGCTCGACCTCGACAAGGCGCTGCGCTCCAGCTGGGCAGCCGACACCTGTTCACCCGACGATCTGGCCGACTGGCACCCGGGCAACCCCGCCCGGGGGCACTGCGACATCACCTCCCTGATCGTCACCGATGTCTTCGGCGGTGATCTCGTGGTCGGGGAGGTGTATCGGGCGGACGGGTCCCGGCGCGGTTCCCACTGGTGGAACCGGCTGCCCAGCGGGGTGGAACTGGACCTGACCCGGGAGCAGTTCAAGGACGGGCAGACCATCACGGCCGCCCGTGTCCTCCCGCGCCCGCCGGGCCCCCTGCGGCGTCGCTGGGCGGAGTACCTTCTGCTGCGGGAGCGCGTCATCGAGCACCTGGGCCCGCTCCCGGAGCCGGTCTGACCGCATCAGCACGCGTACCGCGAGCGCGCTCACCCCAGCGGGCGCGCCATCGGCGAGGCGGTCAGCGAGCCGGTCACCGCCTCGGCGGCGGCGATGCCGGAGACCCGGGTGGCGCCGTAGGTGACCAGGTCGGCGGCGTCGTCCGCGCCGCCTCGGGGGAAGCCCATCTCCACGACGACGGCGTCCGGGCGGCCGCGCAGCAGGCGCGCCACGGCGTCGGACATCCAGCGGTGCCGGGCCGCGTCGCGCACCACGACGATGAGGGCCCGGCCGGCGGCCGGGGTCAGCGCCCGGCGCTCCAGCGCCCGGCCCGCGTGGTCGAGGTCGGTTTCCGTGAGGCGGACCGATGTGGTCATGGGCCGCATCCGGCGCAGCGGGGCGGCGAGCCCCCAGGGGGTGTGGCCGTCCACGGCGAGGCTCATCTCCGGGGAGAACTCCACCACATGGACGTCACCGGACACCGGCAGCGCCCCGGGGGCGCCCGGGCGGCGGCGCACCCGGATCGCCCGGCGCGCCGCGGTCAGCCCGATGTCGGAGCGTGTGGCATCGGGCGCGACGGATCGTGCCCGCTCACCGGACCAGGCGGCGAACCGCCGTACCCGCGTGGCCGCTTCGGCCAGCCGCTCCTCCGCCAGGGCGCCGTCCCGTACGGCCTGTACGACGGCGTCGGCCAGCCCCGCGGCGACGGCCTGCCCGGCGTTCTCGCCGCCCACGCACACCGCGTCCGCCCCGGCGGCCAGCGCCTTGACGGTGGCTCCGCCGAGGCCGTAGCGGTCGGCGACCGCGGCCATCTCGATGGCATCCGTGACCACCAGGCCCGTGTAGCCGAGTTCCCGGCGCAGCAGATCCTCCAGGACGCGGCGGCTGAGCGTGGCGGGCAGCTCGGGGTCGTACGCCGTCACCAGCAGATGTGCCGTCATCACCGCGCGCACGCCCGCCTCCATGGCGGCGATGAACGGGGGCAGCGCGGTCCAGGCGATCTCCTCCGCCCCGGCGGTCACCGTGGGCAGGCCGAGGTGGGAGTCGACGGCCGTGTCGCCGTGGCCGGGGAAGTGCTTCGCGCACGCGGCCACCCCCGCGGACTGCAGGCCCCGGATCCAGGCGGCGGTGTGCCGGGAGACGACGTCGGTCCGCGCGCCGAAGGAGCGCACGCCGATGACCGGGTTGAGCGCGTTGGAGTTGACGTCGGCGCTGGGCGCGTAGTTCAACGAGATTCCGGCCGCGTGCAGTTCGCGGCCGACGTCATGGGCCACGCGCTCGGTCAGGTCGACGTCGTCCACGGTGCCCAGGGCCAGGTTTCCCGGGCGGGTGGCGCCGGACAGCGCCTCGATGCGGGTGACGTCCCCCGCCTCCTCGTCGATGGCGATGACCAGGTCCGGGTTCTCGGCGCGCAGTCGCGCGGTGAGCGCGGCGACCTGCTCGCCGTCCACGATGTTCCGCCCGAACAGCACCACCGAGTGGAGGCCGTCGGACATCGCGCGGAGCACCCAGTCCGGAGCGGTGGTCCCCACGAAGCCCGGCTGCAGCACGGCGTACGCGAGCCGCCGCAGTTCCGGATCGCTGCTCGCTCCCATGGCGGGGCCTCCGAGGCATGAGTGATGCGCGCCGCCGCGGGTCCGACGGCTTGACACAGATCTCCAGGATATTGGCCTGGACCAATGAGGGTGTCAAGGTGTTACGCCATGGGCGGGGAGGGCCGGCCGGCCCTCCCGTTGTCCCCGGTCAGCCCGTCGTGACGTCATACGCCCCAGATCTTGCGGTACGCCGCTCGGTACCCCGGTGGGTCCCAGCTCGTGGCGCCCCGGGTGTTGGCGGCCGTGGCGATGTGGACCGGGGCGCTGTAGCCGCTGGGACCCCGGCCGGAGAACGCCCGGTTGAACTCGTCGATCATCTGCCAGCCCTGCTGGGACAGCGGCTCGGGGACGGTGGCGGCCTGGTACTGCCGGTGGTTGACGCGCTGGAAGGCGGAAGGGTCGCCGTCGCCCGCGCCGATGTTGAAGGGAGGCCCGGAGCCGGGCTTGCCGCCCGCGCGGAGGGCGGGGGCCGCGTCCGCGAAGTACAGGTCGTTGATGGCGACGGAGTAGTTCCAGTCGTACCGGAAGCGGGAGAGGAGGGAGGAGACCTCCTGGGGGGTGCGGTTGCCCGCGTCCGGGATGGGGATGTTCTCGTAGGCCAGCAGCCTGACGTCCCGGCAGGCCGCGAGCGCCTTCCTGATCAGATCGGACTTGTTCCTGGCGAACGGGATGGAGGCGTCGGTGAAGACGACGACCCCGGCCCTGCCCCTGGACCGCGCGATCACCCAGTCCGCGCTGATCCTGGCGGTCTCCTCGACCCTGGTGGTGACGTTGGTGAACAGCCTCGGCCTCCGGCTGGGGCCGGGGGACGCGACCGCGTGCCAGCCGACGAGCGGGATGCGCGCCGCTTGGGCCTGCGCGACTTGCCGGGCGGTGGAGTCGGGGTCGAAGCCGCCGATGACGATGCCCGAGGGCTTGAGGGTGACGGCCTCGCTCAGCGCCGCCTGGATGCCCGCGGGGGTGCCCCCGCCGTCGATCACCCGGACCTTCCAGCCGATGGCCTTCGCCGCTTCCCGTACCCCCTGCGCGGCGCCCGCGACTCCGGGATTGGTCATGGTCTGCGCGACGTAGACGATGGTCTTGCCCGGCACCGCCCGGGGGCCGCGGGTCGGGCCGGTCCAGCGCACGTCGGTCCGCTCGGCCCGCTTGACGGCGGCCTCGGCCCGGGCGAGGACGGCGGGGCAGCCGCGCGGCCCCGCGGTGGGCTCCCCTCCCCGGCCCGACGAGCCGCGCTCGCACCCGGCGAGGACGGCCGCCGTCAGCACGGCGGCGGTCAGGGCGGTTCTACGGCCGGGCCGCACGGGGCCTCCTCCGGCGGTCCGCGGTGATGCCCGTACGCAGTCGGCGGCGCGCGGAGTAACCGGCCAGGCCGACGACGACCAGCAGGGTGCCGCCGTTGAACAGCGGCGTCACCCAGAAGTCGGCACCGAGCTGGCCGATGCCGGACAGCCCGATGGCGAGGACCGCCACGGCGACGAGGGTGCCCATGGCGTTGGCGCGGCCGGGCTTGATCGCCGTGGAGCCGAGCAGGGCACCGGCGAAGGCGGGCAGCAGATAGTCGAGGCCGACGCTCGGGTTGCCGAGCTGCTGCTGCGCCGCGAGCAGCACCCCGGCGAAGCCGACGACCAGGCCCGAGACGGTGAAGGCGTAGACGGAGTACCGGCGGGTGGGGATGCCGACGAGGTCGGCGGCGCGGCGGTTGGAGCCGACCACGTACAGATACCGGCCCAGCGGCAGCCGCTCCAGCAGCAGCCAGAGGGCGACCGCCAGGCCGAGGACGTAGAAGGCGGGCAGGGGCAGCCCGAGGAAGGTGGAGTCGTAGAGGCCGACGAAGGCGTCGGGGAGGCCGCCCGGTCCGGGAACGATCCTGCCGCCTCCGGTGACCCAGCCGGTGACGGCGTAGAGCATGCTGCCGGTCCCCAGGGTGGCGATGAAGGAGTCGATCTGGCCGAACTCGGCGATGACCCCGTTGAGCACGCCGACCACCGCTCCCCCGGTGATCACCGCCAGGCAGGCCAGCGGCCAGGGCCACCCGTTGTGGACGATGAGCTGCATCACCATCACATGCGCCAGGCCCAGGCCGTATCCGATGGAGAGGTCGAAATTGCCGGTCACGATGGGGACCGTGGCGCCGAGCGCGAGGATGGCCGGGATGGACTGGTTGGCCAGGATCGAGGAGATGTTGTCCAGGGTCGGAAACGTGCGCGGCAGGGTCACGGAGAAGACCAGGAACAGCAGGGCGGTGAGGGCCAGCAGGCCGTACGTGCCGATGAGGTGCCCGCCCGGCCGGGACCGTGGGGAGGGTGGGGGCGTCATGGGGTCCTCATGCTCCGGACGTTCCGGACGCGGGCAGCGCCGACGCCGCCCGGGTGAGTTCCGCGACGGTGAGCGACGCGCCGCCCAGCTCGGCCGTCACGGCGCCCCGGACGAACACCAGGGCGCGCCGGCACACCCCCGCGACCTCCTCGAAGTCGGTGGAGATGAGCACGGCCGCGAGCCCCGCCGCCAGCGCGTCGTCGAGCAGGCGGTAGAGCGCGGCCTTGGCGCCGATGTCCACGCTCGCGGTCGGCTCCTCCAGGATCAGCACGCGCGAGCCCCCTCGCAGCCAGCGGCCGAGCATGACCTTCTGCTGGTTGCCGCCGGACAGGGTGGCGATCGGCGCCTCGCTGTCGCGGGGCCGCACCGCGAACCGTTCGATCAGGGCGCGGGCCTCGGCCCGCTCCCGGCGGGGGCTGATCCAGTGCCGCGTCGGCGGTCCGCCCGCCGCTAAATTGGCCAGCAAATTTTCCCGTACGGTCAGGTCGGCAGCGCAGCCCTCCTCCACTCGGTTGCCGGTCACCAGGCCGACCCCGGAGGCGACGGCGGCGGCGACCGTACGCGGGTGGTACGGGCGCCCGTCGAGGAGCACCCGCCCGGCCACGATCGGCCGGGCGCCCGCGAGCGCACGGCCCAGCTCCCGGTGCCCGGCGCCCGTGAGCCCGACCAGGCCGAGGATCTCCCCGGCCCGCAGGGCGAGGGAGACGGGCCCGGCCCGCGCGGTCCGGACACCGTCGAGGGCCAGGACGGCCGGGCCTCCGGCGGGGGCCGTGGCGGGCCGGTACCGGGTGGGTTCGTCGCCCACGATGTCCCGCACGAGGCGGGCTGCGCCGTGTGCCGCCAGCGGGCCCTGGCTGACGAGGCGGCCGTCGCGCAGCACCGCGAAGGCGTCGGCGACCTCGTACACCTCGTCCAGGCGATGGCTGACGTAGAGGATGGCGTGCCCCAGGTCGCGCAGGGTGTGCAGGACGGCGAAGAGCCGGGCGCAGTCGGCGGCGGGGAGGCTGGCGGTCGGCTCGTCGAGGACGATGAGCCGCGCCCCGGCCGCGAGGGCGCGGGCGATGGCGACGAGGGAGCGTTCGGCGGGCGCGAGGTCGGCGATCCGGGTGCCGGCCGGGAGGTGTCCGGCGACGGTCCGTAAGGCCTCCGCGCCGCGCTCCCGGGTCCGCCGCCAGGAGATCAGCCCGCCACGGCGGGGATATCCGGTGGTCAGGGCGATGTTCTCGGCAACCGTCATCCACTCGACGAGGCCGAGGTCCTGGTGGGTGAAGGACATGTTCCGGGACGCGGCCTCGGTCCCCAGCGGATGCCCGGCCACCGTCACCGTTCCGCCGTCGGCGGGGTGATATCCCGCGAGCACCTTGATGAGGGTGGACTTCCCCGCGCCGTTGGGGCCGAGCAGCGCGAGCACACTGCCCCCGTGGATGTCGAGGTCGATGCGGTCCAGCGCGAGCGTTCCGCCGAATCGCTTGCTGAGCGCCCGGATGCGGACGAGCGGTTCCGCTCCCGCGGCCGGGGATGTGGATTCCCACCTCACATCCGAGACCTTAGCGGGACTGATCATCGCGTTTACCGAACGAGGCGGGCCTCGGTGCCTCTGCTACTCCAACGGGCCAATGCTCCAAGGGGCCGGACTCACGGGGTGGCGAGCGGGCATTCGGCCCAGATGATCTTGCCGTCCGGGGTGTGGCGGGTGCCCCAGGCCAGGGCCAGCTGGGCGACGAGGAACAGCCCGCGGCCGTCCTCGTCGGTGGCGGCCGCCCGGCGCAGGTGCGGGGCGGTGCTGCTGGTGTCGAAGACCTCGCAGATCAGGGTGCGGCCGTGGAGCAGCCGTACCCGGATGGGCCCGCTGCCGTGCCGCAGCGCGTTGGTGACCAGCTCGCTGAGCAGCAGCTCCGCCACGAACGAGACCTCTTCCCGCCCATGCCCCCAGTCGGCCAGCTGCCGCGACGCGGCGGCCCGGACCTCGCGGACGACGGCCGGGTCGGTGGGCAGCTCCCAGGTGACGGTCCGGTCGGCGGCGAGGGCATGGGTGCGGGCGACGAGGACGGCGATGTCGTCGCAGGGGTGGGCGGGTGCCACACCGTCCAGGACGGCCTGGCAGGTGTCCTCGGGGGTGCGCTCCGGGTGGGCCAGGACCTCGCGCAACCGGTCGAGGGCCACGTCGATGCCACGGTTCCGGTCCTCGATGAGCCCGTCGGTGTAGAGCACCAGCTGGCTGCCCTCGGGGACCTCGACCTCCGCGGATTCGAAGGGCAGACCGCCCAGGCCGAGCGGGGGCCCGGCGGGCAGATCGGGAAACGACACGGTGCCGCCGGGCCGGACCAGCGCGGGCGGCGGGTGGCCCGCGCGGGCCATGGAGCAGCGCTGCGAGGTCGGGTCGTAGACGACGTACAGGCAGGTCGCGCCGATGATGCCGAATCCGTCGGCGGAGTTCTCGCTGCTCTCCTCCCGGTCGAGGCGCAGCACCAGGTTGTCGAGGTGGGTCAGCACCTCCTCCGGCGGGAAGTCGAGTTCGGCGAAGCTGCGGGCGGCGGTGCGCAGCCGGCCCATGGTGGCGGCGGAGTGCATGCCGTGGCCGACGACGTCGCCGACGACGAGACCGACGCGGGTGCCGGGCAGCGGGATGATGTCGTACCAGTCCCCGCCCACCCGCGACTCGGCGGGCAGATAGCGGTGGGCGACGTCGACGGCGTCCTGGTCGGGCACCCCGTGCGGCAGCAGGCTGTGCTGCAGGGCCAGGACCATGGTGTGTTCGCGGGTGTAGCGCCGGGCGTTGTCCATGGACAGGGCGGCGCGGGTGGCCAGTTCCTGGGCGAGTGAACGGTCGTCGTCCCCGAACGGCGCGGGGTCGTGCGAGCGGTAGAAGCTGACGATGCCCAGGACGGTGCCGCGGGCGACCAGGGGGACGGCGATGAGGGAGCGGACGTGGGACAGCAGCCGAGCGGTGTGCTCGGGGTCCTGGATGAGCCAGCCCGCGGCGGTCTTCAGGTCCGGTTCCAGCACCGCCTGTCCGGTGTTCACGCACCGCAGCTGGGGCGTGGTGGGGTGGTAGTCGACGCGCTTGCCGATCGGGTAGAAGGGGCACTCGCCGCGGATGCCGTGGACCACCGCGCGGCGCAGCTCGTGCCGGGGGTCGAGGGGTTCGTCGCCGCGCAGTACGGCGTCGGGCAGGTCGATGGTGACGAAGTCGGCCAGCCGTGGGACGGCCGTCTCGGCGAGTTCCTGGGCGGTGCGGCGCACGTCCAGGGTGGTGCCGATGCTGGCACTGGCCTCGGACAGCAGCTCCATGCGGCGCCGTGCCGCCAGGGCGTACTTCCCCACTTGCGGCTCGCCGACCAGCACCAGCCCGGCCAGACCGCCGGTGGCGTGGCCCGCCCCGGCCGCGGGTGGCCCGGCGGCCGATGTCTCGGCGGCCGTCGCGGCCGTCACCTTCGCGGCCGTCGTCTTCGCGGCCGTCGTCTTCGCTGTCGCGGTGCCCCGCCCGGACGCGGCGTCGGAGGGCCGAGGGGTGAGGTGCGAGGGAAGGGTGAGGGGCGGCGTCGGCGAGTGGCCGGGGAACATCGCCTCGACGGCCATGCCCTCCACCCCGGCCGCGCTCGTCATCGGGCGGCTCACGAGGATGACCCGCCGCCCGTCGGACAGGGTCACGTCGATGGCGGCCCGCTGCCCGTGGGAGAGCAGCTCGGCGGCCCGCTCCTTGATCAACACCTGATCGCCGCGGTGCAGCCCCTGGGCGAAGCCGTCCACCTCCACGGTGCGCCTGCCTCCCGCGCCGGTCCGCCGCGCACCGCCCGCGTCCAGGTACGCGCGCAGCAGTCCGCGCTCCCGTGCCGAACTCTGCGCCAGCAGCCGCCACTGGATGGCCTGGGTCGCCCTGCGCAGCACGGCATCCAGTTCCGGATGCCCGGAGCTGCGGGGATAGGCCAGGCACAGGATGCCGTCGATACGCCCGCTGAGCGGGTCGCGGACGGGTATCGCGCTGCAGCCGTTGACCAGGCCGCGCTCGGCGAAGTGCTCGGCGCCGTAGACCTGGATGAGCCGTCGCTCCGCCAGGGCCAGGCCGATGCCATTGGTACCGGCGAACTGCTCGGCGAAGACGAAACCCGGCACCTGCTGGATCAGCGGGAGGGTCTTGGCCCACGAATCGTCGCCGAAGCGGCGCTGGAGCACGGTCCCGCTGCCGTCGGCGAGCGCGATGTTCATCGGACTGCCCTGGAACCTGTACCGCAGCCGGTCCAGCACCGGACCCGCGGCGCGGACCAGCCGGTCCTCGGGGTCGAACTGCCGGTACGGAAGCTCGAAGCCGCCCAGCGGCAGGCCGAGGGTCCGGCAGCGTCGCCATGAGTCCAGGATCAGGCTCCGCACGCCGACCCGGACCGCCTCCCCCTCGAGAAAACGCTCACGGGAACGCGCGGGCCCGATGCCGCCTGCCACGAGCCCTGCCAGGATCGCTTCCTCACCGGCGCGATTCACGCCTCTCCTAGCCATGTGCCGCTATTAGCCCGAAAACTCCACTCTTCGACCATAACGGGTCAAAGCGATGCCGTGGCAAGCAGAAGAGACATCTGTTCGATACGGCCACATACGGTGACCGGCCCGGGTTCGGCTGTCACAGCACCGCGACCGGGGTGACCGGCGAGCCCGTCCCGCCCGGCACGTTCAACGGCGCCACGACCAGTAGAAAGACAAAGCGGCCCGCCCCGGCGGTGGCGGCGGAGAGCGCTTCGAGATCGAGGTTGTCCAGCAGCGGCACCCCCATCGCGGTCAGGGCGAGGGCGTGGACCGGGGAGTGCACACCGTCCACCGGCGAGGGCCGTACGTCGCTGTCGCCGTCCCCGCCGAGCAGGGCGATACCGCGCTCGGCCAGCAACGGGACGGCGTCCACATGGAGCCCCGCGCTCGCCGCGCCGGGGTCCCAGGCGCCGCGCTCCGCCCGGCGGCGCGGGCTCCCGGAGCGCAGCAGCACCGCGTCCCCCTCGTCGATCGTCACCCCCAGCGCCCGTTCGGCGGCGGCGATGTCCTCGGCGTGCACCGCCTGCCCCGGCTCCAGCCAGGCGGTGCCCAGGACGGCGGGGAGGTCCAGCAGGACGCCCGTCGTGACAAGCGGCCCGAGCGGGCCGACCGCGCCGTAGTGGGCGCCCGCCGCGTCGATCACCTCGTGCGCCGCCCGGCCCCCGTAGAGCTGCCCCCGGTAGGCGACGTGGCACAGCGCGTCGAGATGGGTGATGCCCTTGCCGTGGTAGTCGGCGGCGAGGAAGTCCTTGTGGACGGCGGGTTCCGGCGCCTCCACGTCGCCGAGGTCCGTCATGTGGTGCAGGGCGGGATTGGGGTTGTCCGGTGCGGGCCGCGTGTTCCAGGGCAGCGCCAGCGGGACGACCACCCCGGACCGTACGCGGGCGACGGCCCGCCGCACATGCTCCGGGGCCACCCGGTTCCAGGCGCCGCGACCGGCCGGGGTCCAGCGCCCCCAGGTCCGGACCGTCTCGAAGAGCGCGTCGAACTGCTCCCGGGAGACGGCGGGTCCGTTGCTGCTGGTCATCCGTGCTCACCCCGAGGGGGTTCGGAACGGTTTCCCCCGAAAATTCTACAAGCGCCGGACCTACGCTGCGGCGGCCCGCCGCTCCCGGCGTCGGCGGAGGCGGACCCGTCCGCCCCGGGCGGGGACGATCGTCACCGCTACCAGCCGGGCCGGTTCCGGGGGCCCTGCCGGTTCGGGGACGGCGGCCGCGAGGATTTCCCGCAGGGCGGTCTCGATCTCCAGCTGGGCCAGGGACACCCCGATGCAGCGCCGCACGCCGCCGCCGAACGGGGTCAGCGCGTAGGGACCCGGGTCCGGGCCCAGGTGACGCCGGGGCCGGAAGGCGTCCGGTTCCGGCCACAGCTCGGGGTCGAGGTGGGTGAGCGGGAACAGCGCCGCGACGAACGCGTGCCGCGGCACCGGACGGCCGCCCAGCTCCGTGTCGTGTGCCGCGGTGCGCATGGCGTTGTAGACGGCGGGGCGCAGTCGGCCCGACTCCTTGACCGTCGCCTTGAGCAGCTGGTCCGAGCCCGCGTCGAGGTCGGCGATCAGGTCGTCGCGGGCGGCGGGGTGGTGGGCGAGCAGATGCAGGGTCCAGGCGATCGTGGTCGCCGTGGTCTCGTACCCGGCCAGGACCAGGCCGGTCAGCTCGTCGAGCAGCTGTGCGTCGTCCAGCCCGGCCCCGTGGTCGTCGCGCGCGTCGAGCAGCAGGGACAGCACGTCGTCGCGGTGGGCGCGGTCGGGTGCGGCCCGGCGCGCGGCGATCTCCTCGCGGGTCAGGTCCCATACGGCCGCGCGGAGCCGGTGGAAGCGGCCGCCCGGCGAGAGCGGCCCGAGGTCGCGCCGCAGCGGCCCCGGCAGGAACAGGACGGCCAGGTTGCCCGTGGCGACGTACGCGCTCAGCGCGCGGCGGAAGGTGGCGACGCGGGCCGGGTCCGTCAGGCCGAGGACGACGCGCAGGATGACGTCGAGCGTCAGCCGCTGCGCCCACGGCCGCACCGGCACCCCGTCGCCGCCCAGCAGTTCGGGCAGCCCGCTGTGCACCAGCTCCCGCACCCGCTGCGCCCAGCGGGTGATCCGCTCCCCGTGGAAGGGGGGCAGCAGAAGCTTGCGGTGGGTCAGGTGCGGGGGTGGCGGTGTGCAGATCAGCGACCGGGTGCCGATCGCGGGCGCCAGCAGGGCGGCGGCGTCGCCGCCGGTGAACCGCTGGTGGTCGGTCAGCACCGCCCGGTTGGCGGCGGCGCCGGCCGCGCAGACGAGGGCGCCGCGATAGGGGTACGTACGGAGCGAGAAGACCGGTCCGAACCGGCGGCGCAGGGAGCGTGCGTAAGCCAAGGGGTCCCGGAGCATCCGCGCCGTCTGCACGGGCCGGGGCGCTCGGGAGGCGGGCGGGAAGCGCCGGGGGTCCCACGGCGGCTCGCGGGTGAACGCGTCGCTCATGGCTGCCAGGGTCCCGCCGGGTCGTCGTAGGCGGCGACGTAACCGTCGGTGGCGATGGGCGCCTGGAGGAGGTCGTCCGGGATGGCGAACGCCTCCACGAGGGCGAGCGCGTGGGGGGCCAGCTCGGCACCGGCGCGGTCGACGGCGGGGGCGAGGTCGCGGACGACTTCGGCGGTGAGGTGCCCGTCGGCGAGCAGCGGGCCCGTGTGGGGGGCGAGGCGTTGCAGGACGAACAGCCGGAAGACCTGCTCCAGCAGACGCCGCGTGGCGTCGTCGGCGACCCGGTCGACGGCGGCCAGGAACGCCTGGCCGGCGCACCGGGTGGCGTACGCGTCGACGAGGTCCAGGGCCGGGTTCACCGCCTGGTTCCAGCGGTCCAGCGGGCCGTCGCTGGGCAGGCTGACCCGGCCGCGGGCGTGCTGGAGGCAGGACAGCTCGTGCCGCACGAGCAGGTCGAGCAGGGCGGCGCGGCCGGTCGGCGGGCCGGCCGGGGCGGCGGGGGCCGCTGGCGGGCTGTAGCCCCGCCCGGTCAGCATGTCGGCGGCGGCCTTCGTCCAGATGACGAGGTTGTCCCCCTCGGCCGTGATGGTGGACTCGATCGGCGTGATCAGGTCGACGATGCGGTTGGCCGACAACAGCCCCTGGGCGCCGCAGCGTTCGCGGCATTCGAGCACGATGTCCCGGGCCTGCCAGGTGATCCAGCCCTTCGCCGCCGCGACCAGGACCTCCACCTCGGCCGATGCGGGGTCCTCCCGCCCGCTGCCCGCCCGGCGGGTGACCTCGCGCAGCAGGAAGGTCGCCGCGTAGGCGCGGGCCGCCGCCCCGAGGAGCCGGGTCTGGTGGCAGCGGTAGGCGAAGACGGGGACGCCGGTCCGGCTCGCCGGGGCGAAGGTGTGCCGCCGGTGGGCGTACCGCACGGCGACGGTGAGGCCCGCCCGGGCCCCGCCCAGCGCCGCCGCGGCCAGGCAGAGCTTGCCCGTGGTGACGCGCTGGATGGACCGCAGGAACCGGCGGCGCCGGCTGCCGATCGCGCTGCGGAAGGCGCCTTCGGCGGTCAAGTCCGCGTGGTCACCGGCCAGCAGGGCCGAACGGTCCAGGACGACCTGGTCGAACGAGGTGATGGCGTGGTCGACCGCCGAACCGGGGGTCTCCGACAGGGGGCGTATCCGGATGCCGGGCAGCGGCCCCCGCTCGTCGCGCAGCGGCACGAGGAACAGGAACACGCCGCAGTCCTGGCCGCGGACGATCAGCCTGGCCGCGACCAGTCCGCTCTTGCCGCCCCCGGCGGGGCCGGTGTTGGGCATGAACTTCTGCGCCCCGGCCGACGGGGTGTGCAGGACGAAGGTGTCGGTGCCCGGCTGATGGACCGCCGTGGTCTCCAGCTCGGCTGCGTTGTTCCCGTAGCCCAGCTCGGTGATCAGGACGGTGCCGTACCGCCGCAGCCGGGTGAACGGTGTGAGGTCGACGGTGCGGTGGGGGTCGAGGCGGAGAAGGCTGCCGAGGAACAGGTTGTAGTGGATGGTCGCCAGCGTGGTCAGCGAGCCGTCGACCATTCCCAGCCACTCGTGCAGCGACACCAGCCGGTCCGTCGCCGTGACCAAGTCCTCGACGGACGCGATTCTTTCATTGACAATTCGCAAACGCTCATAAGCCAGCTCCGAACGCTCCGCCGGTGACAATCCATCGCGGTAACGGAAAATGTCCCGACGGAAATGATCCGTCCAGGGTCTGTGCAGCTCGTCGAATCGTCCGTCGAAAAGCGCCTCGGTCAGCAGCGGCACCCGTGCCGGGCCCGCCAGGACGGCAGTGCCCATCTCCGCGTCCTCCCCCCGCCCCACCTCCACCGGCTCAGTTCACAGCGCGCCGAAGAGCAGATGGCTCGCGGTGTTGGCCGGGTCCTCGTCGCAGTAGTACTGCGTGGCGGCCGCCATCAGCTGGTCCTTCGACAGCTGCCCGTCCTGCTCGGTCAGCCGGTCGAAGGCCGCCGCGGCCTCCGCCGCGGGGACACCGACGGCGGAGATGACCGTGACGAAGTCCTCCCGGCCGACCAGGCCGTCGTCGTCCCGGTCGGCGAGGTGGAAACCGGCCCGGTACAGCGGGCCGATCAGCACGTCGAACTGGTCGCTCACCTGGCGCAGGGCCTGCCGGAACTCGCCCTTGTCGATGCGGCCGTCGCCGTCGGCGTCGGCGGTCTCGCGCAGCGCGCGCCAGTACGTGGTCATCGCGTCGGCGTATTCCTTGCCCTTGGGCGCCGTGCGCTCCTCGCCGAAGGCGGCCAGAACGCGGCTGCCCATCAGTTCGAAATCGTCTTCGGCGATCACGCCGTCGCCATTGGCGTCCAACAAGGCGAACAGCTTTTCGTACTTCTGGTCCAGTAGTGCGCCCATATGAGTCCCCACCCTCCAGTGCCGACGGTTCGCCGCGCTCCGAATATTTTCCGAAGCGCAGAAAAGATTACCGAGGGCGGCCGGGAGAATTCACCCGTCATCACGTCTCTTTGGAGTGAAAAGCGCGCCGCGCGGATGACGTCAGGCGTCGCGTCGGCAGACCGCCCGCCAGCCGGCCAGGAGCGCGGCCGCCGCCCACAGCGCCAGCACCGCGAGGCCCGTCCAGGGGGCCGGGCCTCCCTCCGGGACCTGGTGCAGCACTTGTTGTCCGGCGCGGTCCGGCAGGTAGTCGGCGGCCGACCCGGCGACGTCGCCGACCACGAAGCCCACGATCAGGATGAACGGGATGAGCAGGCTCAGGACGGCGGTCGCGCTGCGCAGCAGGAAGGTGAGGCCCGCGGCGAACAGGGCCATCAGGGCGAGGTAGATCCCCGCGCCGACGCAGGCCCGCAGCGCTCCCGGTTCGCCGAGGCCGATGGCGTACTCCCCCAGGAACGCCTGGCCCGCGAAGAAGGTGGCGAAGGCGGTCGCGAGCCCCACGGCGAGGGCGGCGGCGGCCACGGCCGCCGTCTTGGCCGCGTAGAACAGGCTCCGGTGCGGTACGGCCGCCAGGGAGATCCGCAGGGCGCCGCCCGCGTACTCGGAGGAGACGGCGGTGGCCCCGAAGGCGATGGCGGCGATCTGCGCGAAGTTGATCGCGTAGAAGGCGCCGAAGACGGGGTCTTCGCCGCCGTCGGCCTCCGCCCGGCCGACGGTGGCGAAGACCAGGACGGTGATGGCCAGGGTGGCGGCGAAGACCGCGACGAGGGAGCCGAAGCTCGCCCGGATGGATCTGATCTTCAGCCACTCGGAGTGCAGCACCGCTGTGACGGACATGGCCGGGTCTCCTCTTCTCGGGTGGTGGTTCTCAGGTGGTGGTTCCCAGGTGGTGGGCCGCTTCTCAGGTGGCGGCGGCGGTGAACTCCGCCTGGTCCGCCGTGAGCGCGAAGTAGGCCTGCTCCAGCGAGGCGCGTTCGTCGGCCAGTTCGGACACGGGGATGCCCTCGCGGGCGGCCACGGCCCCGATCTGCTCGGCCTTGGCGCCTTCCACCACCCATCCGCCGTCCTCGCTTTCCAGGACCGTGAATCCGCCGCTCAGCAGCGCGGCCCTCAGCCGGGTGGGGTCGCCGGTGCGCACCCGTACGCGCGCCCGGCTGTGCCGCTCGATGAAGTCGGGCATGGAGACGTCGGCGAGGAGGCGGCCCCGGGCGAGGACGACGAGGTGGTCGGCGTAGGTCGCGGTCTCGTTCATCAAGTGGCTGGAGACCAGGACCGTGCGGCCCTCCCCGGCGAGCCGGCGCAGCAACCCGCGGATCCAGACGATCCCTTGCGGGTCGAGGCCGTTGGCGGGCTCGTCCAGCAGGAGCACGGGCGGGTCCCCGAGGAGCGCGCCGGCGATGCCGAGGCGCTGGCGCATGCCCAGCGAGAAGGTCTTGACGCGACGGCCCGCCACGGTGGCGAGACCGGTCTCCTCGAGGACCTCGTCCACACGGCGGCCCGGAAGACGGTTGCTGACGGCGAGACAGCGCAAGTGGTCGCGGGCGGTCCGGGAACCGTGGGCCGCCTGCGCGTCGAGCAGGGCGCCGACCGTGCGCAGGGGTTCGCGCAGCGTCGCGTACGGGCGGCCCGCCACGGTGGCGGTGCCGGAGGTGGGGCGGTCGAGGCCGAGGATGAGACGCATGGTGCTGGACTTGCCCGCGCCGTTCGGGCCGAGGAAACCGGTGACCCGGCCCGGTTCGACGCTCAGGGTGAGCCGGTCGACGGCGCGGGTGCTGCCGTACTCCTTCGTCAGGTCGTGTACGTCGATGCTGGTCATGGCTTCAGCCTGGCCGTACGGACCGGTGGTGGGCCTCCCCCGCCGGAGGAGACCGTCTCCCCCGCACGGGGGAACCACCGCCCCGCCCGCTCTGCCACGATGACGGCATGCCAGGCCCTCTGCTGCCGCTGACCCGTGCGGTCACCTACACCCGCTGGCTTCATGTGCTGGTGGGGGCGATCGTGCCGTTCGTCTGCGCCGCCGTCTATCCGGGGCTGACGCGTCCCGCCCTGACCGACTGGCTGCTGATCGCGGCCCTGCCGGTCCCCCTGGTCCTGGCGGCGGCCGTGGTGCCCGAGGTGCGCCGGGCTGAGGGGCTGCAGGCGCGGCTGATGCTGTTCCCGGGGCCGCAGGCGCGGGTGCGCGGTGAGGAGGACCCGGGGGTCTCGGCCGCGCCGTCCGCCTCGTGGAGCGACCGGGCCAGGACCGGTGGCTGGCTGGTGCTGCGCCTGGAAGTGGGGCTCGCCGTCGCGCTGGTGACGGGACAGTTGATGGCCCTGTGCCTGTCGCTCGCCGGGGCGGCCGCCGGGCACCCCGGCGTGGGCGACGCGCCGTTGCGGGTGTCCGGCGGGGGCTGGGGGTATGCCCTGCTGGTCCCGGTGCCCCTGCTGGCGCTGGTCGCCCTGGCCGCCGGGGCGGGCGCCCTCATGGCGGAGGCCGCCCGCCGGCTGCTCGGCCCGTCGGCCAGGGAGCGGCTGGCCGAGTTGGAGGAACGTACCGAGCGGCTGCTGGAACGCAACCGCATCGCCCGGGAGTTGCACGACTCCCTCGGCCACGCCCTCACCCTGGCCGTGGTGCAGGCGGGTGCGGCGCGGGCGGCGGGCGACCCGGACTTCACCGGCCGGGCGCTGGAGACCATCGAGGAGGCGGGGCGGGCCGCGCTGGAGGACCTGGAACGGGTCCTGATGGTGCTGCGCGAGACGGCGCCGCCGGCCGGCGCCCGCCCGGCCCTGGGCGACGCGGACCGGCTGCTGGAGTCCGCCCGGTCCTCGGGGGCGCGGATCGACGCCGAGGTGACCGGTCCGCTGGAGGGCGTACCGGGGCCGGTGTCCCGCGAGGGCTACCGGATCCTCCAGGAGGCCCTGACCAATGTGCTGCGGCACGCGGGCCCCGTCCCCGTCCGCGTCCGCATCGCCGTGGACGAGGCACGGCTGCGGCTGGAGGTGCGCAACCCCCTGTCCGCGGCGGCAGCGGTGGCCGTCACGGGTGGCGGCAGCGGACTGCGCGGGATCCGGGAGCGCGCCGCGCTGCTCGGCGGCGAGGCCCGGACGGAGCGGGACGGCGGCCAGTGGCTGGTCCACGTCGACCTGCCGCTGGGGTGATCTAGGCTGGGCGGATGCTCACCGTTCTCCTGGTCGACGACGAGCCTTTGGTGCGGGCGGGCCTGCGCGCCGTCCTTCAGGCGCAGCCGGACATCGAGGTGGTGGGCGAGGCGGCCGACGGCGCCGCCGTGATCCCCCTGGTGCGGCGGCTGCGGCCGGACGTCGTCGCCATGGACGTACGGATGCCGCTGATGGACGGCATCGAGGCCACCCGGGCCGTCCTGCGCACGGTGCCGGACCCGCCGAAGATCATCGTGGTGACGACGTTCGAGAACGACGAGTACGTGTATGGGGCGCTGCGCGCGGGAGCCGACGGTTTCCTGCTGAAGCGGGCGCGACCGGCGGAGATCGTGCACGCGGTGCGGCTGGTGGCCGAGGGCGACTCGCTGCTGTTCCCGGCGGCGGTGCGCCAGTTGGCCGCCTCGTACGGTGAGACCCGCGGCAGCGCCGAGGGCCGGGCGGCCCTGGAGCGCGCCGCGCTGACCGAGCGGGAGGGTGAGGTGCTGCGGCTGGTGGCCCGCGGACTGTCGAACGCGGAGGTGGCGGCGCGCCTGGTGGTGGGCACCGAGACCGTCAAGTCGCATATGAGTTCCGTGCTGGCGAAGCTCGGTGCGCGGGACCGCACCCAGGCGGTCATCGCCGCGTACGAGTCCGGCTTCGTCTCGCCGGGCCACTGACCCGTCGGCAGCGCCCCGCCACGGCCCGGGCGGTGCCCGCGTCAGGTGAAGAACCCTATGTAGGACGAGGCGAGGCTCGAGACCAGCCAGAACACCCCGAAGGCGATACCGATGATGATCAATATCGCCAGCACGTTGTCCACCTTGCCGACGGACGTGAACGGAGATCGGGGCTCGGGGTCATGTGGACTCATTGACCCAACATACGACAATAAGTCGGCGCGTGTGATGACTCGTTGATGTTCCTGCCGGCAGCCGGACGCCTGGGGCTCATCGGCGCAGCGCGCGGGCGCACCAGCCGATGACGGCCGCGTTGATCAGCGCCCCGAGGACGACGGCGGCCACGAGTACCGCCTCGTGCCCCGGCAGTACGAGCAGTACGAGGCTGACCGGGGCGGTGGCGAGGAGCGGGATGACGCCCGCCATGGACTCGTCCGAGCTGTCGGTGGCGGTCACCACGAGCGCCCAGACGAGCAGGGCGGCGCACACCGCGAGGTAGACGCGGGCGGCCAGGGTGCGGAGGGCCTGGCGCAGGTGGCGGGGGAAGGGGCGGCCGGGAGCGGTCATGGTGGGGGTCTCCTCGTCTCACGTGCTGCTGCGGGTGGGGGTGAGGTGGGGTCAGAGGGGGCTGCCGGGCAGGTTCGGGCGGGCGAGGCCGAGGTCGTACGCGAGGATCGTCGCCTGTACCCGGTCGCGCAGCCCGAGCTTGCGCAGCAGCGCGTTCACATGGGATTTCACGGTGCCGACGGTGATGCCGAGGTCGTCGGCGATCTCCGCGTTGTTGAGGCCGGAGGCGACCAGGGTGAGGACGTCCCGTTCGCGGCCGGTCAGGCCGTCCAGCTCGCGGGGGCCGCTGCCGCCGCCGGTGCCGGGAACCCGTCCGGAGGCGTAGTGGCCGATGAGCCGGCGGGTCGCGGTCGGGGCGAGCACGCTCTCGCCCGCGGCCACCACCCGGATGCCGTGGAGGAGTTCGGCGGCGTGCACGTCCTTGAGCAGGAAGCCGGAGGCACCGGCGCGCAGCGCGTCGAAGACGTAGGAGTCGAGGTCGAAGGTGGTCAGCACCAGGACCCGGGGGGCGTTCTCGCGGCCGGTGATGATCCGGGTGGCGGCGATGCCGTCCAGTTCGGGCATGCGGACGTCCATGAGGACCACGTCGGGTGCCAGTTCGCCGGCGAGGCGTACGGCGGCGGCGCCGTCGCCGGCCTCGCCGACGACCGTCATGTCGTCCTCGGCGTCGATCACGGCGGCGAACCCTGCCCGTACGATGCCCTGGTCGTCGACGACCAGCACCGTGAGGCTCATCGCTTCCCCTCCTCTTCATCGTGGTTCCGCGGCGCGGCGGCGGCCGGGTCGAGTGGCATCCGCAGGAGGAGCGTGCCCGGCGGGCCGGTGGTCAGGGTGCCGCCGAGCGCCGCCATCCGCGCGGCCAGCCGCTCGCGCACGGCGGGGCGTTCGACGCGGGGTACCCCGGTGGCGTGGAGTGTCAACGTGTCGTCTTCCACGTCGATTTCGAGCAGCGCGGGTTCGTCGCCGACGGCCGCGAGGACCGTTTCGGCGGCGTGGTAGGCGGCCAGGTCCACGGCGGTGGGCAGCCGCTCCGGCACGCGGTCGGTCAGCCGTATCCCGACGTCGCGGCCGGTGGCCCGGCATTGGTGGGCGAGCAGGTCGAGGGCCTGGAGGGTGGGCCGGGGCCGCAGTTCGGGCGCGGTGTCGCCCTCCCGGACCGTGTCGAGGAGGGCGCGCATCGCGGCCAGGGCCTCGCGGGCGCGTTCGGCGGTCGCGTCGAGCCGGCCCGCCTCCGCCTCGGCGACCATGCCGGCGGTGTGCGTCAGGACGGTGGTCTCCAGCCCGGCGGCGATCCGGCGGCGCTCGGCCCACGCGTCCCGGACGGCCTCCTCGGTCCAGGCGGCGAGGCGTTCCTCGTGGGTGCCCCGGGCGGCCCGGGCGCGCCGCCCGCGTACCGTCCCGGCCCACCGGGCCCCGCCGACCGCCAGCGAGGCCCCGGCCGTGGCCCCCGCGGCGGCCGCCCAGCCGGGGACCGTCGTGCCCCGGTCCAGTACGGCGGCGGTGGCGGCCGCCGCGTGCACGGCCACGGCCGCGACCGGGGCCAGGAGCCGGGCCGCCGTACGGGCAGCCGTACGCTCCTCCCGGGCCGCGTCCGCGCCGAGTGCCGCGCAGGTGGCGAGGATGCTCAGGGCGGGCGGCAGCAGGACCGGACCGGTGTACGCGCCCATGGCCATCGCCACCGGCCACAGCGGGACCAGCCCGAGCAGGACTCCGTGGGCGGTGCGGGGCGCCCGGCGCAGCCACAGCAGCGCGACGGCCTGGGCGGCGGCCAGCAGCGCGAAGAGCACCCCCGCGGGCACGGGCGGCCCGCCCGGTGTGTGCTCCGCCCGGATGACCAGGGCCGGGAGCAGCGGTTGCAGACACAGCCCGGCGGCGGCCGTCAGCTGCGCCAGGCGGTGGCCGCGCGGTACGGACCGCTCGGCGGGGGCGACGGTCCGGCCGGGCAGCACCGCCCGTACCTCCCAGCCGCCGTCCGCCGTGGGGCCGCTGGTCAGGGTGCCGCCCGCCTCCCGGGCCCGGGCCCGCAGGAAGCCCTGGCCGCGTCCGCCGCCGAGGCCCGCGCCGTACGCGGCCGAACCGGCCGGTGGTGCGGCGCTGGTGACCACGACCTCCGTGTCGGTCTCGCCGTACCGGCACCGCACGTTCGTCCGCGCGCCGGGGGCGTGGCGTGCCACGTTGGTCAGCGCCTCGCGCACGATGCCGTAGGCCGCGTCGGCGACGGCGCCGTCCGGCAGGGAGTCGATCTCGCAGTCCACCGGCTGGTCCAGCCGCCGGAACCCCGCGATCAGATCGCGCAGCCGTTCCTGTGGTGACGGCAGGTCCTCCCGCGAGGGCGCCGGGGCCCGCACCGCGCCGAGCGCCCGGGTGACCTCGCGGCCGGTCTCGGCCGCGAACTCCAGCGCCTCTGCGGTGAGTTCGGGACGACGGTCGCGCAGTCCGAGCGCGGCGCCCGCGGAGACCACCACGGCCGTCAGATGGTGGGCGCTGACGTCGTGCAACTCCCGTTCCATGCGGCGCCGCTCGACTGCCGGGAGCCGGTGGCGCTCGGCCTCGGCCCGCCGCAGCACGTGTTCGGCCGCGCGCCGCGCGCGGCGGGTGCGCCGCACCAGCAGGCCGGTGCCGCACGCGGCGGCGTACAGCAGCGCGGTCAGCACGAGGCCGAGTCCGTCCCGGTCGCCGATCCCGTGCAGGCCGATGCCGTGCAGCAGCTGCCAGGCAGCGAGCGTCACCACGCACAACACGGCGGTGAAGGTGTCGCGTTCGGTCGCCACGGTGAACAGGGCCAGCGCCACGCCCGCCGTCCCGAGGACCGCCACCGCGCCGGTGGGCAGCGGCCCGGCGCCCAGGGCGCAGACGGCGGCGGTCAGGGCGAGCGCGGCCACCGGACGCGTACGGCGCAGGGCGAGGGCGGCCGTCACCAGTCCCCCGACCAGGGCCGCCACCAGGAGGGCGGACGCGGGCGGGACGGCCCCGCGCGCCAGTCCCGCCCCGGGCCACACCACGGCCTGGGCGCCCATCAGCAGGACCGGGATCAGCCGGTCGTCGTTTCGGTTCATAGCGGTTCAAGGCTAGGTCCGCAGGTGAGGGCCGCCCCTCCGGCTGGAGGCGGATTCCGTCTCTACCTCTGGTTCAAGGCGGTGATCATCCCTCAGCGCGAAGACCGCGCCGGGTCCAGGTCCATAGAGTCGATCACATCGAGAGGGCGGCCGAACGCCCCGATGAAACCCACCCTGATGAATCCGGGAGATTCCCATGTCCAAGCGTGTTCTGGTGTCCTCGCTCATCGGCGTCGCCGTCCTCGGCGGCGTCGCCGCCGGTGGCCTCGCCACGGCGTCCGCCGCGTCGAAGCCGACCGTGGAGAACGGCTCGGCCCGCTACGTCGCTCCGGCGCACGGCGCCCCGGGCGCCCTCACGTACACCGCGGACGTGAGGGACGACTCCGGCATCCGTGGGCTCAAGGTCCTCGCCTGGCCCGCGAGTTCCCGGCTCGACCCGACCGCGGCGGAGCTTCGGCACGCGGAGGACGCCACGTGTCGGAGCACCACGGCCGGGACCTCGCGCTGCACCTACACGCTGCGGGTCACCGAGGAGGAGGAGGCCGAGCTGGCCGAGGGCACCTGGTACGTGTCGGCGCTGGCGACGGCCGAGGACGGAGACACCGCGTTCGTGCCCCGCGGCGCCTCCTTCGCCGTCACGCGCTGACGTCTCGCCGGCCCGCGGGCCGGCGACGGAAAACGTTCCGCCGCTGGACTGTTCTCCTCTGCATGGTGGATGATCCAGCACGATCAGCGGGACCAAGCGGGATCCAGGGGGATCCAGGGGGAGGACCAGCGGCCGTGGCGAGAGAACACGTGGTGGGAGAACGAGGGTTGAGCGAACGAGCGGACGGGACGCGTTCGCCCCGCACCCTCGCCGCCGTCTCGGCGGTGCTCACCGGGACGATGGCGCTGTACATCGCGCTCGTCGCGTTCGGCAACATCACCGATTTCGGCACCAACCAGCAGTTCGTGCGGCATGTCCTGGCGATGGACACGACGTTCAAGGACGACGACCTGATGTGGCGGGCGATCACCTCGACCGCGCTCCAGGACGCCGCCTACATCGCCATCATCGCCTGGGAAACCCTCGCCGCCCTCGTCCTCCTCGCCGCGACGGCCATGTGGTGCGCGAGCCTGCGCGCAGGCGGAGGCGGCATACGCCGCGCCCGGCGGGCGGGCACCGTGGGGCTGTTGATGCTGATGCTGCTGTTCGGCGCCGGGTTCATCGCCATCGGCGGCGAGTGGTTCTCCATGTGGCAGTCGAAGTCGTGGAACGGGCTGGACGCCGCCACGCGCGTCTTCCTGCTCTCCGGGATCGTCCTGCTGCTCACGCACCTGCCCTCGGCCTCAGCCGAGCGCGCCGAGCCCGGCGCCGAGGGCTGATCGCACCGTCGAGGCGGTGGGTCCGTCGCCGTCCAGGAAGCCCAGGAGTTCGTCGCGGGTCGGCCCGGTGGCGGGCCCGTGCCGGGTGACCGCGAAGGCGGCCGCCGCGTTGGCGCCCCGTACCGCCTCCAGCGGGTCCAGCCCGCCGCCGAGGAGGGCCAGCAGGGCTCCGGCGTGGGCGTCGCCCGCGCCGTTGCTGTCGACTGCGGTCACCTGACGGCCGGGGACGTGCACGGCCTCGCCGCCGGGCGGTACGAGCCAGCACCCGGCCGCGTCGGCCCGCAGGATCACCCCGGTGTCCGGGCCCAGCCGGGCGGCGAGCGCGGCAGCGGTACGCCGGGCGTCGTCCAGACCGGTCAGCAGCCGCCCCTCGCGCTGGTTGCAGCTGATCCAGTCGCAACGGGCCAGGGCCACGCGCAGCACGTCCTCGGGGATGTCGGCGACGAGCGGCCCCGGGTCGAGGAAGACCCGCGCGTCCGGGGGCAGCCGCGCGATGAGCCGGGCCAGGACCGGGCCGCCCGCCGGGTGGGCGAGCGCGTATCCGGAGATCTGCACCAGATCGCCGGGCCGCAGCGCGGCGAGCACCGCCGCCGCGTCCGTCTCGGTCAGCCGGGCCTCCGCTCCGAGGCTGGTGGCGAAGGTCCGCTCGCCGTCCTCGTCGACGAGGGCGACGCAGAAACCGGTGTCGGTGTCCGGCAGCGGGGGCAGCAGCACCTCGATGCCTTCCCGCGCGAGGTCCGCGCGGACGCGGTCCCCGAACGGCCCCGTGCCATGGGCCCCGGCGTAGACGGCGGGCAGGCCGAGGCGGCGCGCGGCCGCGAGGACGTTGAAGCCGCCGCCGGTGACGAAGGTGGTGTCCGTGGAGACGACGTCGCCACCGCGTTCGGGCAGGGCGGGGACCCGCATGACCAGGTCGACGATGGCGTTGCCGAGAAGCAGCATGCGGCTCACGCGGGCTCCTGCGCGGTCGGCTCGGGCAGCGTGTGCGCCGGGGCGGGCGGCTCGAAGGCCGCGTCGGGACCGTCGGACGGCGTCTCGGCGCCGCCCAGCCGCCGCAGCACCGCGTAGACGCCCGCGGCGAGGGCGAGGGTCACGACCCACCCCAGGCCGTTGGTGCCGACCCAGGTGCCGGAGAGCGGTCCGGCGAACCAGACGTCCTTCGGGCCGGTGGCGGCCTCGGTGAAGAGCAGCCCCACCACGATGGCCACCAGCCACGCGCCCAGCGCGGTCCAGCGGACGCCGCCCCGGAACCAGTAGCGGCTGGTGGGGCCCACGTCCATCAGCGCCGCGCGGTCGTAGGACCGCCGGAGCATCAGGTCGACCGCGAAGACTCCCACCCAGGCGGTGATCGGCACGGCCAGGAGGGTGAGGAAGGTGATGAACGGTCCGTAGAAGTCCTTGGCGATCAGGATGAAGTAGATGCCGCCCGCGAAGGTGACGACCACGTCCAGCCCGACGGCCACGGTGCGCCGGACCCGTATCCCCAGCGTGATCATGGTGAGCCCGGCGGAGTACACCGACAGGTGGTTGGAGAGCAGAAGGCCGCCGAAGGCCGCGATCAGATACGGGATCGACATCCAGGAGGGCAGCATCGCGTTGATGGCCGAGACCGGGTCGGCGGCCGACGCCAGATCCGGCTGCCCCGCAGCGAGCAGCGAGCCGAGCGAGATGAGCACGACCAGCGGGATGCCCGCGCCGAACGCGGAGGCGGCCACCAGCTTGCGGCCGGGGATCTGCCGGGGCAGGTAGCGGGCGTAGTCGGCGCCCGCGTTGGCCCAGCCGATACCGGTGCCGGCGGCGACCATCCCGGTGCCCACGATCATCGCGCTCACCGGCCCGGCGGGGGCCTGGAAGACCTTGTCCCAGGCCACGGTGGCGCCGAGGAAGGCGATGACGACGAGGTTGAGCACCCCGAAGGCATAGGTGGCCCACTTGTTGATCCACATGATGGTGGCGTGCCCGAGACCGCTGATCAGCAGGGTGCAGCCGATGAAGACGAGCAGGCAGACCACGGTGAGGACGGCGTTCTGGTGGATGCCGAACGCGACGTTGAGCAGGGCCAGCAGGGCGAAGGCGGCCGTGGTGGTGTTGATCGTCTCCCAGCCCAGGCGGCTCAGCCAGGTGATGAGGGTGGGGCCGGCGTTGCCGCGGACTCCGAAGACCGCGCGGGAGAGGGTGAGGGCGGGCGCGCCACCGCGCTTGCCCGCGATGCTCAGCGCTCCCACCAGGGCGAACGAGCCGAACGAGCCGATGATGGCGACGAGGGCCGCCTGCCAGATGTTCAGGCCGCGGAAGCTGACGAGGGCGGCGCCGAGCGGCAGCCCCAGGATGCTGATGTTCGCCGCGAACCACGTCCAGAACATCTGCCCGGGGTGGCCGTGGCGCTCGGTGTCGGGCACCGGCTCGATGCCGCGTGTCTCCACCGCGCCGACGCGGTCGTCCTGCGAAGCGGCCATGGTCGTACCTGTCTTTCTGTGCGGGACTGCGGGCCGTCCGCGCCGCCTTCGGGGACTGGGCGTGTGGCGCGGACGGCAGGTGGTCACCCGGCTGCGGCGGCCCGCAGCTCGAGGAGGGAGGTGGCCAGCGGCTCCAGGTCGAGGCCGTTGACGGAACGGAGGGTGGTGAGCGCGTCGGTGGGGAGGGCCGAGGCGCCGCTGATGGATCCGGCGATCGCGCCGGCGATGGCGCCGATGGTGTCGCAGTCGCCGCCGAGGTTCGCCGCCAGGAGGCAGGCGCGCCACGGTTCGCCGTCGGCCAGGGCGAGGACGGCGAAGGCCGCGGGCACCGACTCCTGGCTGGCGACGCTGGTGCCCACGAGGTCGTTGACGCGGTCCAGGGCCCGCTCCTCGGGCAGGCCGCGGACCAGTTCCACGGCCCACTCGATACGGGCCGCGATGGACGCGCCGTACACCCAGTGGCCGCGCTCGGCACCGGCCGCCGCGGCCGTGATCGCCGCGGCGAACGCGTCCTCCAGACCGCCTCCGCCGACGCCACGGCTCACCGCCGCGGCCACGGCCGCGGCGGAGGCGATGCCGAGGGTGGTGTCATGGGTGACCCGGCAGGCCGCCGCCACCTGGTCGACGAAGGATTCCAGGGGCTTGTCGGGGAAGGCGACGCCGACCGGGGTGATCCGCATGGCGGCGCCGTTGGTGGAGCCCGACCGGCCCGCCTCCTCGGGCGGCACACCGCGCGAGACGGCCTCCAGGGCGGCCTTGGTGGAGGGGCCGAGCAGGTCGAACGAGCCCTTGGCCTTCATGGCGCGCTCCCACTCCAGCAGCTCCTGGGCGAGTCGCAGCGGGTCGATGTGTCCGTTGCCCTCCACCAGCAGTCGCCCCACCAGCACGGCCTGATCGGTGTCGTCGGTGACCGCCCCGGCGGGCATGCCGGCGCTCACCGGATTCTCCGCCGGGCCCGGCTCGAAACCGGTCACGGTGCCGAACCGGGCGACGATCGACCGCCGGGGCATGATCTGGGTCGGCATGCCGAGGGCGTCGCCCATCGCCAGGCCGTACAGGGCTCCGAGTGCGCGGTCGTGCAGGTGGTTCATCAAGGCTTCCTGTCGGGGTGAGGGGGGTGAGGGGGTGGCGGGCGGCGGTTCAGTGGGGCGGTTCGCCGAAGCCGAGGTGGAGCTGGAAACGGGCGGGGTCCAGCAGGCTGGTGACGTGCTCGACGACGCGGCCGTCGGCCCCGCGGCTGACCCTGCGGGTGCGCAGGAACAGGTCGCCCTCGGCGCGCCGCAGCAGGGTCGCCTCGTCGGCGTCGAGCCCGGCCACGGACGCCCACTCGTCGCCGTGGGTGGCGCGGACCCCCGCCGCGGCGAGGGTCTTGGTCAGCGAGGCGTCCACCAGGCCGCGCAGCGGCACCTGGGCGAGCGCCGGGAGCAGCGGGACCCTGCTGCGCTCCAGCGAGACGGGGGTGCCCTCGGGCAGGATACGCAGCCGGTCCAGGGCCAGGAACTCGACGCCCTCGATGCCCAGCTCCCCGGCCAGCGGGGCGTCGCGCACCGCCTCCAGGCGCAGCACCTCGGTGGTGATCCGGGCGCCCTGGTCGGCCAGGGCCCTGGTCCAGCCGAGCCGGTTGTCCAGCAGGCCGCCGTCGAAGGTGACGAACGAGCCGACTCCGGCGTGCGTGGAGATCAGCCCGCGCTTGTTCAGCTCGTCCAGGGCCTGCCGGACGGTGTTCCGGCTCACCGCGAAGCGCCGGGTCAGCGCGTGTTCGCCGGGCAGCCTGCTGCCCGGCTCCAGGGCACCGCTGTGGATCTCACGCGCCAGGACACCGGCGATGCGCTGATGCTTGAGGACCTGTTCAGTCATGTCCAGAAGCTAGCTGTACCTGTTCAGTCCTGTCCAGACCTCCAACCGTCGAGAATGAATCGGTGATGGTCGCGGCTCAGCGCAGGTGGTCGTACGTCCCGGCCGCGGTGAACGCGTCGTTGATCGGCGTGACGAGCTCGGCGAGGCGACGGGCGCCCGCGTCGCCGATCGGCGCCCACAGCGGGGCGCACAGCTCGTCGGTCTCGACCTCGATCCGCTCGCGCGACGTAGTGCCCTCGTCGGTCACGGTGCCGTCGGCGTCGAGCCAGCCGCGCGCGGCGAGACGTGCCGTCGCCGCGGCCCACTCCTCGTCGTTCCACTGGCGGATCGAACGCGCGAGCCCCACCGGGACACGGCCCGTCGCGGCCTGCAGGACGTTGCAGTCGCACGCCCCGAGGCCGTGGGCGGCGAGCACGGCGAGATGCGCGTCGCCGCGCCACTCGCGCACCACCGTTATCTGCTGCCACAGCGCGACGAGCGGATCGGACGGGAGCGCGACCGCCGCGTTCGCGGCGGCCAGGGTCTTGCCCGCGTATTCGGCGCCGGCGACGACCGGGTCGATCAGCGACCGCGCCTCCGCGATCTGATCGGCCGCGAGGTTCACACCGACGCGCTGTAACGCACGGTCGGCACTGGCGAAGCGGGCGGCCTGCCACTGCTCGGGCGACGCGGCGTCCCACACGCCCGTCATGGACCGCACCGCTCGCGGGCTGAAGCTGTAGAAGGTCGCGAGCGCGACCTGCCACGGGACCGCCCCCATCGCGGCCGACCGGAAGGCGAAGTACGCCGGTCCGCGCTCGGTCACACCGAGCTTGGCGGCCTCCTCCGCGGCCTCGGGGACGAAGTAGATGAACATGTGGGCCGCGCTCATGGCGCCGCTGACCGCGCGAACGTCGCTCATACGACTGCTCTCCTGACGAGTTGAAGGTCCGTCATCACAAACTGACGGTTGATCATCGACCATAGCAGCAATAATCGATTATCAGCGGGCAGCCGTCTATGCTGGGGATATGCCACAGAAGATGCTTTCCGAGCAGGTCTACGCCTGCCTGCGGGATGCGATCATGCGGGGGGACTACGCCCCCGGCGAGGCCCTCAAGCCGCAGGACCTGGCCAGGGAGCAAGGTGTGAGCCTGGCCGTCGTGCGCGAGGCGCTGGTGCGGGTGGTCGGCGACGGCCTCGCCGACCGGCTGCACAACCGCGGCTTCGCCGTTCCCGCCCTCACCGACCGGTGCCGGCAGGAGATCACCGAGGCCCGGCGCACGGTCGAGCCGGCCGTCCTGCGCACGTCCGTCGAGCGCGGCGACGTCGACTGGGAGGCCCGCGTACGGGCCGCCCACCACCGCCTGGCCCGCACCCCGGCGTCCGCGCCGGAAGAGGGCACGTACTCCTGCGACACCTGGTCCGAGGCCCATCGGGTCTTCCACCGGACTCTGCTGGAGGGCTGCGGCAACTCCGTGCTGCTGGAGACCTTCGACCGGATGTGGACGGCGAGCGAACTGGCCCGCCGCTGGTCGGCACACCGCGCCCCCGGCCGGGACGGCGCCGACGAGCACCGCCGGCTGGAGGAGGCGGCGCTGGCCCGCGACGCCGACGGCGCGGCCGCGCTGCTGGTCCAGCACCTCACCCCGACCGACCCTTCCTAGCGACCGGTCCGGCGCTCCATCCAGCGCTCCAGGCCCGCGGCGTCCAGCGGCAGGTCCGCCGAGAGCACCTCGGCGCCGTCGGGAGTCACCAGGAGGTCGTCCTCGATGCGGATCCCGACCCCGCGCAGCTCCGGCGGGACGCTCAGGTCGTGGGCGTGGAAGTACAGGCCGGGTTCCACGGTGAGCACCATGCCGGGGGCCATCTCGGCGCCCTGGTACGCCTCGTACGAGGACTGGGCGCAGTCGTGCACGTCGAGCCCGAGGTGGTGGCCGATGCCGCAGACCAGCCAGCGGCGGTGGTGCTGGCCGCGGTCGGACAGCGCCTCGTCGGCGGAGACCGGGAGCAGCCCCCAGTCGTCGAGGCCGTGCGCGATGACCTCCATCGCGGCCTGGTGGAAGTCGGTGAAGCGCTTCCCGGGGCGCACCTGGGCGAGCGCCGCGCGGTGGGCCTTCTCGACCAGGTCGTGGACCTGGGTCTGCGCGGCGGAGAAGCGGCCGGAGGCGGGGAAGGTGCGGGTGACGTCGGCGGTGTACAGGTCGAGGGTCTCGACGCCCATGTCGAGCAGGACCACGTCGTCCGGGCGCACCGGGCCGTCGCAGCGCACCCAGTGCAGGGTGGGGGCGTGCGCGCCGCTGCCGACGATCGTGGCGTAGCCGGGGCCGTTGCCGTAGGTGCGGGCGTGGCGTTCGAAGGTGCCCTGCAGCCAGCGCTCGCCGGGGCCTTCGAGGGCGGTGGGGAACTCCCTGACCACGGCGGCGAATCCGGAGACGGTCCGGTCGACGGCCTCGCGGAGCCGGGCGATCTCCCAGTCGTCCTTGATCATGCGCAGTTCGGCGAGGGTGCGCTCCAGTTCGGCCGAGGGCTTGTGGTCGTCGGTGGTGAGGGGCCCGCTGATCAGCGGGTCGGTGAGCCGGGTCAGCGCGGACTCCAGCTCACCGGCCGGGCGCACCTCCAGCTGGAGCGCGTCCGCCCAGTCGCCGGGGCCGGGGGCGGCGCCGACCCACAGCTCGCCGTAAGCGGCGTCGGAGAAGAACCCCGGCTCGCCCGGATGGGCCGGGGGCGGCAGGTAGAGGGTCGCGTCGTGGCCCGCGCCCGAGGGCCGCAGGACGAGGACGGCGTCCTCGGCCGAGCAGCCGGTGAGCCAGGCGAAGTTGCTGTCCGGGCGGAAGTCGTAGCGGGTGTCGTTGCTGCGTACGGGGGCGCTGCCGCCGGCCACGACGATGGCCCGGCCGGGGAACAGCGCGCCGAGCCGGGCGCGGTGCGCTGCGGCCGCCTCGGGTGCGCCGGGGGTGGTGGGCGGCGTGCGGTCGGGGGTGGCCCAGCCCTGGCTCATGTACGCGGCGAAGCCGGGGATGTCGCCCAGCCGGGGCAGGCGGGGGTCCGGTTCGGTGGGGACGGGCCCGGACCGGCCGGGGGTCGTGGGCGTCCGGTCAGCCATGGGTGGTGCCTCCTTGGTCGCTCGTACGATCGTTGCCCGGCCGGTCCGCCGCTCGAACGTCGCCCGGGCCGACGGCCGCCCGCGCGCGGCGGACGCGGCGGGCGCGGTCCCGGGCGGGGTTGGTGCGCGGGATCGCGGCCGGCAGGGTGCCGGTGTACGGGGCCCGGGGGTCGGTGAAGACCCGTTCGCACGGGCCCGTCCCCACGACTGCGCGGGGTAGCGCTGAGAGCGGTCGGGTCGAGTTGGAGCCCCCGGCGCGGGCCGGGGGCCGTGGTGGGGGAAGCGGGGGTCAGCGCGAGCAGCGGAGGGCGCGCAGGGAGATGGCGTCGCCCATCACCCGCATCCCGTCGTCATTGGGGTGGAGGTGGTCGCCGCCGTCGTAGGCCGGGAGGATCCGGGAGGGCGCCGCGGGGTCCCGGACGGCCTTGTCGAAGTCCACGACCGCGTCGAACTCGCCGCTGCCGCGGATGAAGGTGTTGACCTGTTGACGAACCGTCTCGTCGACGGCCTCGTACTCCCGCCAGCCCTCGTACGGCATGACGGTCGCGCCGACCACGCAGACGCCGCGCGCGTGGGACCTGGCGATGATCTGCCGGTATCCGGCGATCAGTTCGTCGGCGGTGGGGCCGGGCGTGGACTTGATGTCGTTGATGCCCTCGAAGAGGATCGTCGTGCGCACTCCGGCCTGGGAGAGCACATCCCGGTCGAGCCGCTTCAGCGCGCTTTCGGCGGAGCCGTCGGCGAGGACCTTGTTGCCGGAGATGCCCTCGTTGGCGACGCCCTTGAGCCGCGAGCGGGGGTCGGCGAGCAGCCGGCGGGCGAGGAAGTCCGGCCAGCGGCGGTTGGTGTCCTGGGAGGAGGCGGAGCCGTCGGTGATCGAGTCGCCGAAGGCGACGACGGCGCCGGTGCCCGGCCGCGGCCGCACGACGGCCGCGTCCAGGTAGTACCAGGAGGTGATCGCTTGCGTGTACGCGTCGGCGCCCTCCTCCGCGGCGTGGTCCCCGGCCGGTGCGACGTACTGGGTGGCGCGGGCCCCCTTGTGGCCGGTCGCGAGGGTGCCCGCGCTGCGTACGTAGAGGCTGATCGCGAGGTCCGACTGGGGCCGGACGCCGCCCGGCAGCGGATCGCTGTAGACGACGCCGCCCGCCGGTACGGTCACCGACGAGGCGCCGCGGAAGGTCAGCCGCCGGTTGCTGCCGGGCACGACCGCCGCCCCGGAACCGCGTACGCCCGCGTAGGCGTGCCCGAAGGTCACCGGCTGGTCGCCGTAGGCGTTGGAGAGCCGGATGCGCAGGTCCCGGCCGCCGACGCTGGTGTGGATGACGAACCGGTAGGTCAGGTCCTGGGTCGCGGTCCCGGCCGGGTAGGCGCTGGAGCCCCAGGTGACGACGGCGGAGCGGGGGGCGGGCGGCGTGCCGGGCGCGGTGGCGGACCGCGCCGTGAGCTGGGCGGCGTTGGACTCGGTTCCGGTGACCACGACGACCCCGAGGGCGGCGGCGGTCGCGGCGAGGACACCGAGGGCGCGGGTGGGTAAGCCAGGTCTCTGCATGATGGGGCGTTTCCCTCTCACGAGTTGGGTGATCGGATGAATTGATGCGCATTCCGATCTGCCTGTCGAGAGAGCGCGCCATATTCCGAAACTTTCGACGCCCACCGCCTTATGTCATCGGACCTATTGGCCTCGTCGACGGACCGCGGTACAGGGAGTGGTCCGAGAGCCGGGGCCGGACGGCCACCGCGATGCTGCTCGACCGGCACCGGGCCGTGGACGCCGTCCTGTGCGGCAGCGATCAGATGGCCCGTGGCGCCCTGGACATCCTGCGCGAGCGCGGCCACCGGGTGCCGGAGGACGTGGCGGTCATGGGCTTCGACAACCGGCAGGTCCTCACCTCCGCCTCCCGGCCCCCGCTGACCAGCGTCGACATGAGCCTGGAGCAGGTCGGGGCGGGCGCGCGCGCCTGTTCGGCGCGATCGCCGGGGCACCGCGCACGGGGGTCGGGACCCTGGTCTGCCGCGTGGTGATCCGGGAGTCCACGGCGCCGGTGTCCTGAGCCGGGATGCCGGGACAGCACACCTAGCGGGAGGACGCCTCGCTCCGCGCCCGTGGGGAGATGGCGTACAGGTCCAGGATCTCGGGCCGCGGCGCGACACCGGGACCGCCCGCGGAGACCCACGCGGCGATGTCCTCGGTCGCGTCCGGGTCGTTGACCAGCCCCAGCCAGACCGGCCGCGCACCGGCGGCACGGCCCTCGGCGGAGGGCTGTACGACGATGACGTTGGCGTGGTCGCAGGCGTCGAGGCACTCGGAGATCCGCACCGGCGCCACCTCGCGCAGCCGCTCGGTCTGCGCCGCGTGATCGACGCGGGACAGCTTGGCGCTGCCGCAGCAGCAGTCCCGGCACACGACGACGCTGCAGGGTACCGGGCCGGTCTTCATCGGCGTGATTTACCTTTCCTTCGACAACGGATGAGCCCTCCGCATAGTTTCAAGGTCATCTGTATCGCACAAGGATCCGGGGGTGCGGCCGTGCGAACACCCCTTTCACCAGTACCGGCCCCAGCCGGCGGGCCGCGAAGAGCATCTCGGCCTCTTCCCCCGTCTCCGGCCGGTCCGCCCAAGTAGAGCCAGCCCCGCGGAAGCAGTCGACCATCCGGCGGGCGCCCTCATCGGCGGCGCGGCCGGCCGCAGCCCGGCGGCAGGCGTCGCAGCCGGACCGTGATCTCGGTGACGACACCAAGAGTGCCCTCGGCACTGGCCAGGAGCGCCGCCGCCCAGCGCGGCGGTCAGGCAGGGCCGCGGCGTCCAGGCTTACTGGGCACGGCAGGTCCTGAGGTAGCTGAGGAACGACGCCTGCAGCCCAGTCACGTGCGTTTCGCGCATGAGTGCGCTGGTGACGGATCCGCTGCGTGAGGTGAGGCGGTGAAGGAACGTGGCCGCGTTCTTCGCGAGATTCTGGTAGACCGCCACGTCTCCGAGGATCTCCCGGTCGTTGAAGGTCACGTGAAGCTTGGTGGCAGGCAGGGTGTCACCCATTGCGTGAAGACGAGCGAAGACCTGACTGTCCGCATGGACAATGCCGGGGCTGCCCGCGCCGATGCTCTCGAAGAAGGTGCTATTGGTGAGCCAGGCGTAGAGACTGAAGAGTCCGCCGTAGGAATAGCCGAAGAGGCCGTGACCGCTCGGGGCTGTGCCGTAGTCGCGCTCGATCCGCCGGTGCAAGTCGTCGGTAAGGAAGTTCAGGAACATGTCCCCGCGGCTGTCGCTCAATTCAGCGAGGTAGGCGTCGGCTTGCTCGCGAGTCATCGTGCCCGCTTCGACCCCCATCTCCACCGCCTCGATGAACTCCTTCGCGATGGGCTCGCCGGGGGGCACGAGGTCGCGGTTGCGCAACCGCTCCCAGTGCTCTGCTTCCTCGCCTGCGTAACCCACGCTGACTTGGACGTAGGGCTGAATCGACTGCATGGGGTCCAGTTGCGTGACGATGAGTGGGGCGGTCATGCCCACGGCCCAGTTGCCGTCGAGCACGTACACGACAGGGGCTTGCGCGGCGGCAGGATCGTAGTGCGGTGGCGTGGTGACCCAGACGCCGTAGTCGTGCCCGCCGCTGGAGCGCATCTCGAAGTAGTCGGTGTGGGCGAGACAGCCCTGCCACATGGCGCTCATCTGAGGTCCTTCACGATGTGGCCGCCCTGGATCACGAGGACGGCGTTGGTGGGGTCGGAGAACAGTTCTGGGTCTTCGAGCGGGTTGCCGTTCCAAAGAACGAGGTCTGCCTGCGCGCCGGGAGTGATGACACCCACCTGGCCGGACAGGCCGAGGATCTCGGCGTTGGTCCGGGTCGCCGCCACGAGCGCTTCCATCGGCGTCTCGAGGGCTGCGCGCAGGCTGAGTTCTTTGCCGCGACGGTCCTGGGCCGGACCGATGAGATCGGAACCCAGCCCGATCCGTACTCCTGTGTGCCTGGCGACAGCGAGCGCCTTCGTCATCTGCTCGCGTGTGCCTCTGGCCCGGTCGCCGATCGACTCGGCGAGTCCGGCTCCGGCGGTGTCGTGCAGCAGTTGCTCGACGACAGCGAACGTGGGCACGAGGGCAACCTCGCGAGCGGCCATCAGGGTCGCTGTGGACTCGTCGAGGCCGGTGCCGTGCTCGACACAGCGCACCCCGGCCTCGACCGCATTGCGTATGCCCTCGTTGTTGTGGGCGTGAACTGTCACGTAGGTGTTCCGTGCCGCAGCTTCTTGAACTGCAACAGCGATCTCTTCGACGGTGAACTGGGTGTCGGTCAGTCGATCATGTGCGCCCACCACGCCGCCGGTCACACAGAGCTTCAGGAAGGAGGCTCCGCGACGGAAGGCTTCGCGGACGTTGTGCCGCAGCTCGTCCGCGTTGCCCGCCATCATGGAGAGGGCGCACAGGCCCGGGATGTGGTGGCTGCTCCACAGCTCGGTGGGTTCCCATGCGGCTCCGTAGTAGCCGTGCCCGCCGATCTGGCACTGAACAGGTCCGCACGACAGGACGCGCGGCCCTCTGACCTTGCCCTTCGCGATCGCGGTGACGACACCGCCGTCGATCCCGCCGGTGTCGCGAACGGTGGTGAAGCCGGCGTCGAGCGTCGCGCCGGCCGTGGCGAAGATGTCCGCCGCGATCTCGGCGGCGCTTATCCGAAACGAGAAGTGCGGCTGGATCGGGCTCGACAGGCCCAGGTGGACGTGAGCGTCGATCAGGCCGGGCGTCATCGTCAATCCCTCGGCATCGAGACGCTCGCCGTGCGCGCTGGAGGCACCGAGTCGCACGATGCGGCCGTTCTCGATGGTGATGTCGAGGTTGCTGGGATCGCGCCCCGATCCGTCGATGACCGCCGCGCCGACTACATGAGCAGGTCCCATAGCCGATCCTCCGCCGTTGCGAGCTGACTGCGACCATGTTCGAAGCAACACGGAACCGCCCATCTTTCTTTTCCAATGGATAAACTGTGGGAGTGATCCTGTCAACCTCGGAACGCAAGGGCAGCGCGCGTGAGCGACTCCTGGCACGGCTTCTCGATGCCTTCGGCGAGGCCCTTCCCCCGCCGGAGATGTCGCTCCGTGAGATCGCCGCCCGGATCGAGACCAGTCACGCCCTGTTGCGGTACCACTTCGGGTCACTGTCGGGCGTCTTGGCCGCCATGCTCAAGGCGCAGCGATCCCGTGACAACGAGGCACTTCTGGAGGCCGCCCAGCAGGGCACCTTCGACGACTTCGTGGTGGCGATCTGGCGTACTTACACCCGGCCGGAGCAGTTGTCGCGTGCCCGCGGCTTCTTCTACGTCGCCGGACTGGCCGCGTACGGCCCCGAGGACTTCCGTGAGTTCGTAGAGTCGGTCGGCGACCTGACCGTGATGCTGTCCTCACTCGCGGAACGCGAAGGGCTCGACACGAAGAAGGCGCGGGATCTGGCCACCGTCACCATTGCCGCGATTCGCGGCCTCCTCTTGCAGGAAGTCCTGACTCCCGGAACCCGCTCGGAGGACGCGGTCACCTTGATCCTGCGCATGAGAGAGGGCCGATCCGTTCCACGATCACGTCCGGAGCATTGAGCAGGCCCTCGGCCCTTGCCACCGCCCGAGCGGGAGTGAGTCCTGGTGCCAGGACCCGTGCTCAGCCGGGCGCCGAACGGTTGTGGGCACCCTGGTCCCCCGCTTTCGCTCCGCGTCCGGGCTCGACCGCCTGGCCGGGAGATCGCCACGCTCGCCGTCTCGCGCGTCAACGGCGTCGTCGCCGTGTTCGCCTGGGCCAACCGGCTGATGCTCACCCTGGGCGAGCCCCGTCGAGGCGCAGCCCGCACCACCGCTTGAGGCGCAGCCCGCACCACCGCTTAAGGAGCGCTCCGCATGACCGCCACGCCCGACCATCCCCTCGTCGCGGCAGCCCGCCGGCTGGCCGACGACGTCCTCTCCCCCGCCGCCGAGGCGCACGACCGGGAGGGCGTCACTCCCGAGGCCATCGAAGCCGTCAAGGCGTCGGGGGTGCTGGGGGTCAACGCGCCGGCGGCGTACGGCGGCGCACAGGCCCCGGCGGCCGTCGGCCGGGAGATCGCCGAGATCCTGGCGGGCGCCTGCTGTTCGACGTTCTTCGTCCAGGCCCAGCACCACACGCCGGTGCGGACCCTGACCACGGGCGAGGAGGCGGCGCGCGAGCGCTGGCTGCGTCCGCTGAGCGACGGCACGCTGCTGGCGGGAATCGCCTTCTCGCATCTGCGTGCCCACCCGAAGCTGCCCGTGCGGGCCACCCGGGTGGCGGACGGCTGGCGCTTCGACGGGCGTGTGCCCTGGTACACCGGCTGGGGGCTGAACGACCTGTTCCTGCTGGGCGGCGGCACCGAGGACGGCGAGGTGGTCTTCGGGGTCGTCGGCGCCCACGAGCAGCCGGGGCTGACACCCACCGGCCCGCTCCAGCTCGCCGCGCTCACCGGTTCGCGGACGGTCGGGCTGCTGCTCGACGGGCTCGTGGTGCCCGACGAGGCGGTGGCGGTGCGCCTGCCGCACGAGCGCTGGGCGACGGAGGACCGCCCGAAGAACACCAACACCAACCCGGCCGTGTTCGGCGTGGCCCGCGCCGCGCTCGACCTCCTCGACGCGTCCGGCGACGCCGAGGCGAAGGAGACGGCGGGTGTCCTGCGCGAGCGCCTGGACGCGGCGCGCCGCGACGCCTACGCCCTGGTCGACGAGGTGCCGCCCGCCGAACGGCTGGACGACCGGCTCGCCGCGAAGACCCGGGCGTACGACCTGATGCGCGCCGCCACCACGGCCGCGATCGCCGCGGGCGGCGGCCGGGCCTTCGGCCTCTCCCACCCGGCCCAGCGCCTCGCCCGGGAGGGTCTGTTCCTGGTCGTCCAGGGCCAGACCCCCGAGGTGCGCACGGCCCACCTGGCGGCCCTGCGCGCCGCCCGGGGCTGACGGGAACGGGACCGGAAGGGACGGAAAGGGCCGGAAAGGGAAGAGAAAGGGAAGGCCCTCACCGACGGGGGATGCGGTGAGGGCCAGCCACATTCAGTGTGGCACGAATGAGGGGCGGATGTACCCCTTCGGGCCAACAAACTTGGCATATATCTACCACTTGACTCCCAGTCACCTCATCTGTCACAGCTGTTTCAGCGGGCCGGTGTGCCGGTGTGGCCGTGGGCGGGCGCGGCGTACCGGCCGGGTGACGGTTTGTCGCGGACACTGCCAGGGCACTCGGGCGGCCCCGATCTTCCCCTGAAGGCTGGAGGCGGCATGGCTCTGTCCCACAGTCCGGTGGCCCGCGCATGGCGTTGCTGGCGTCGGCCACGCGATCTGCGGGTGCCCCGGGAGCCCATGGATGTCGAGGACGCCAACCGGCGCTTCCTGATGTACGGGGTGCTGCCGCTGTGGTTCGTACCGGCCGTGGCGGACTGGGCCATGCACCGCAGGACCCGGATCGAGGAGACGTCCGGCACGCGCGAGTCGGCGCTGCACGCGCTCATGATGACGGAGGCGGGCATCCCGGTGGCGATGGCCCTGCTCGCCCGGGTCAATCCGCTGGTGCTGTCGGTCATGGGCGGCGCGGCCGGGGCCCACGGCGCGACGGCCCTGTGGGACGTCGGCCTGGCCACCGGCGAGCGCGAGGTGCGTCCGGTGGAGCAGCACATCCACAGCTTCCTGGAGGTACTGCCGCTGTCGGCGCTGGCCTTCACCTCGTGTCTGCACTGGAAGCAGGTGCGCGCCACGCTGCGCGGGGGCGACACGGCGGAGGACTGGAAGCTGCTGCCGAAGGAGCACCCGCTGCCCGCCCGCTACCTGGTGGCGGTCGGCGCGGCCGTCGGCGCCTTCGTCGCCCTGCCCTACGCCGAGGAGATGACCCGGTGCGTCAGGGCGGCCAGGGCCCGCGGGGCGGCGTGAGCCCGATGCCACGACGACACCGCTCCCCGGCGGACGCCGCGGTCGAGCCACTGCCCCGCCCGCGGATCGTCGCCCGCGACGCGCGGGGGCCCGAGCACGTGGCCCTCGACGACCGGGGCCGGATCCTCACCGGGACCGCGGACGGGGCGATCTGGCGGCTGACCCTGTCGGACACGACGGGGCTCGCCCGCGCCGAGGTGATCGCCGAGACCGGCGGCAGGCCGCTGGGCCTGGTCCCCTCCCCCGACGGCGAACTGCTGGTGTGCGACGCCCGGCGCGGTCTGCTGCGCGTCGACCCGCGCGGCGGAACGGTGCGCGTCCTCGCCGACGAGGTGGCCGGCGCCCCGCTGCGGTTCTGCAGCAACGTCGCCACGTCGGCGGACGGCACCCTCTACTTCACCGTCTCCAGCCGCCGCCACCCCCTGGAGGACTGGCTGAGCGACATCCTGGAGGACACCGCCACCGGGCAGCTCCTGCGGCTGCGGCCGGGTGGCGAGCCGGAGGTCCTTCGGGACGGGCTGCGGTTCGCCAATGGCGTCGCGCTGGCCCCCGACGAGTCGTATCTCGCCGTGGCGGAGAGCGGTGCCCGCCGGATCAGCCGCCACTGGCTGACCGGCCCGCGCCAGGGCGGGCACGACACCCTCGTACGGGATCTGCCGGGCTACCCCGACAACCTCTCCCGGGGCGCCGGCGGGGTGTTCTGGGTCGCCCTGGCCGGGCCGCGGGAGCCCGCCGTGGACGCGGCACATCGCGCCCCGCCCGCCGTCAGGAGGGCGGCGGCGGCCACCGCCAAGAGGCTCCGCCCCCGACCCCGGGCCACCCTGCGCGTGCTGGCGATCCGCCCCGACGGAAGTGTCGCCCGCCATCTGCTGCGCCGCTGGTCCCCGTACCGGATGGCCACGAGCGTGTGCGAGCACGGCCACCGTCTGGTGCTGGGCAGTCTGCTGGAGCGGGGCATCGCGGTATGCGCGCTCCCGGCCGCCCAGGACCCCCCCTAGCGGCGTGGCGCCCTCGGGGCCGGGCACTCGTGGACCGCGCGGCGGTGGACGTACATGTGGTCGCCGCTGCGCGGGCGGGTGAGGAGCGCGCCGCGCTCGCCCAGGGTGACGGCGACGGCGGCGGCGCCCCAGAGTTCACCGAGGCGGGTTCCGCGCGCCCCGTGGACGCGCAGGGGTCCCTGGTCGCTCTTGGGGTCGCCGTCGGAGCCGAGGAACAGCCGGGCCTCGGCGGCGTTGGGCGAGGCGAGCCGTACCCCGGGCACCGGCCGCTCACCGCGCGGGTGCGGGTCCCGGACCAGGGGCGCGGTGCGCGGCCGACGAGTTCGGCGGTCAGGTGCTGGGCCTGGGCGGCCGCCGGTGGCCTTCCTCACGGTGCCGGGACCTCAGTCGCCGCGCCGCCGGGACTTGCGCCGGAGCCGCAGGGGGATGACGTACCAGCAGACGGCGAACCAGAGCATGACAATCCCGACGACCAATTCGCCCACCACACTGTCGGTGACGACGTTGAGGATGAGCAGCAGGGTGCACGCGATCGTGAGCGCCAGCAGCACCATCCCGCACGCCATGAACCGCCCGGCGGCTTCGACGACCTCGTCCTTCATCCGCAGCCCGGACAGAAACCGGTGGATGGACACCGGAGCTATCAGCGCGGCGACCGAGGAGGCCCCCGCCGCCACGGTCACCACATAAAGGACGCGGTCGAAGAGTTCCAGATCCCGGAACGCCGGAGTGAAGGCGAGGGAAAGCAGGAATCCGAAGAGAATCTGCACCCCGGTCTGTGCGACCCGCGTCTCCTGGAGAATCTCATTCCATTTCCGGTTGAGGCGTTCGCGGTCGGTCTCCGGCCGCTCATGCTCTTCGGAGGACGGCGCGCTCGTGCAGGACGGGCATGATTGGTCATGCGCCGACGACGTGATTTCCGGGGTTGCCATCGTCATGTCTCCTCCGCAGTCCAGAGAATTCTCGAATTCCCTGTCCGGCGAGAGGTATGCGCGATGCGCGCCGACCACGGGGAGAATCGGCGTGCGGTGGCCTCGGCGCCACCGGTGGCACGCCTCTTCCTCACCGCCCGAGGGCCTTGGCCAACTGCTCCTTGTTCATGTGCGAGCGCCCCTCGATCCCGCGCTGCTTCGCCTCGTTGTACAGCTGGTCACGGGTCGGGCCCCGGGAGCCGCTGTGCGAGCGCTCGCCGCCGCGCCGGGACGCGGACTTCCGGTCCCGCGTCGAGGTCTTGCCGGCCGACTTGGCCTCTCCCGAACGGGCGCGCTCCTTGTTCACGGTGCGGGAGGCGATTTCCTTGGCTCGCCCCGTGGACGTGCCGCGCTTCTCCGCGCCTTCCTTGATGTGCTCGTACTGCCGTTCACGCTTGGAGTTTGAACCCGCGGGCATGCCACTGCCTTTCATTCCGCGCCTTCTCGCACAAGGCGTCCTGTTCCGGCCGGAGCACCCGGCAAGCGGCCGCTCCATGGCCAGATGTATTCCACGGCGCGAGTCCCCTCGGCGCCGCACCTCTAACCCGCTTCGAAAGGTGTCGTGAGTGAACGTCACGCCGCCTTGGCCTCGATCTGGTCGTGCAGCTTGGCGCAGGTCCGGCTGATCAGCCGGGAGACATGCATCTGGGAGATGCCGAGCTGCTCGGCGATCCGGCCCTGGGTCTCCTCGCGGAAGAAACGCAGGTACAGGATCCGGCGCTCCCGTTCGGGCAGGGCACGCAGCTTCGGCTTCAGGGCCTCGCGCTGAATCACACGGTCATAAGAGGGCTCCGGCGCGCCGAGGGTGTCGGCCAGGGAATATCCGTCGTCGGCGCCCGGCAGTTCGGCGTCCAGGGACAGCGCGGAGAAGCTTTCCATCGCCTCCATCCCCAGCAGGACGTCCTCTTCGCTCATCCCGGTGTGCCGGGCGATGTCGGCCACGCTCGGGGAGCGGTCGTCGGGGGTGCGCGTGAGGTCCTGCACGGCGGCCCGCACCCGGTTGCGCAACTCCTGAACCCGGCGCGGCACGTGCACGCCCCACATGTGGTCCCGGAAGTGGCGCTTGATCTCCCCGACCACGGTCGGCACGGCGAAGCTCGCGAAAGCGCTGCCGCGGTCCGGCTCATAGCGCTTGACGGCCTTGACCAAGCCGAGCATGGCGACCTGCCGCAGATCCTCCGCGGACTCACCGCGGTTGCGGAACTGCCTCGCCAGCCGCTCCGCCATCGGCATCCAGGCGCGTACGACCTCTTGCCGCAGCGCCTCCTTTTCGGGACCATCGGGCAGAGTGGCGATGCGCTCGAACGCGGCAGAGGTGTCGGGAGCGTCGTCGTGCGAGTGCTTGCTGCGTGCGCGTACGGCAGTCATGGCGCGGTCTCCCTCATCAAGTGGCCGGTAGCACCACGGGAGTGAAAAATCCGCCTGCCTGGGGTGCCGGACAGAGCACACCCCGAGCAGCCGAACTGCTCCCTTGGGCGTGCCTCCAGTCCGAAGCACAACCAGCGCCTGCCCCGCGCCCGCACCCCCAAACACATTCGGAACGGGCTCTCTTCAGCGCGTGTCCACGACTCCGCCCGTCACCGCGATCACCTCGCCCACCGTGTGGCTCGAGTCCGCGTCGGAGGCCAAGTACACGTAGGCCGCCGCGATGTCCTCCGGCTGGGCCTGGAGGCCCAGAGGGGCTTCGCTGCCACCTTCCCGGTCAGCTTGCCCGCGGGCTTGTGGCGCTCGGCCTGGTGGCGGGGGCGGGGGCCATGTCCTGTTCCAGACCGGGAGGGTCCTGTTTCAGCGCCCGGAACGGCGGTGTGGGCTCCGACCCGACCTGAGGCGCTGTCTTCTCACTGGGCGCGCGGGTGCCCGGGGTGGTGAGCACACAACACGGTCCGGTGGCCCCTTCGGTGTCCCTCAGTCCCCCGCGGCCGGGACCGTGTGGCGGGGCGGGTCGCCAGGTGGCGACGAGGGCGCCGGCGAGCAGCAGCTCGGCGATGTCACCGCCGTAGTACATGATTTCCGCCGCCCCCTGGACCTCGGCGACGGGGGCGGGGATGTCGGTACCGAACCCGCCGTACATCAGCTGCGACACCCCGGCGTGAAGGGCGATGGCGCAGCCGAGCCACACCAGGCGGGCCCGCACACCGGGCCGTCCGGCGGCGGGGTCGGGACCGGCGATGGCATGGGCGAAGAGGCAGCCGGACAGCAGGAAGTGGGCGTGCAGCAGCCAGTGGCCGGGCGGCCAGGTGGTGGTGGCGCGGTAGAGCGGGGTGAAGTAGAGCGCCACGAGGCTGCCGGAGGCCGGCAACAGCGCGGTGGCCGGGTGGGTCAGGACCCGGACGGGGCGGCTGTGCAGGGCCGTGGTCAGCCGTCGGCCGTGGGCGGCGGGCAGGTTCCGCAGGAGCAGGGTGACGGGGGCGCCGAGGACGAGGCCGAGCGGGGCGTACATGCCGATGAGCATGTGCTGGGCCATGTGTCCGCGGAAGTCGGCGTGGGCGAACGGGGCCAGGGGCGGCAGCAGCGCCACGGCCAGCAGGGCCGCCCCGGCCGCGAAGGAGGCCGATCGCCACCGGCTCCAGCCCCGCGCCGGGTTGCGGCGCCTGGCCCGATGGGCCAGCCGGAGATAGCCGCAGACGCACAGGAGCATGACGATGGCGGGCAGCGCGGCCGCCAGGGCGCCGCTGCCCGCACCGTGGCCGGTGTGCGGGTGGCCGCCGCCCATCAGCCGGCCCGTCCGCTCCGCCGGGCGTACCCGGCTTCGGGGTCGAAGGGCCGCCCGCTCCGCTGGATCCCGTAGCCGGCGACGGCCAGCACGGCCCCCAGCACCAGGAACCCGATGTCCCACCACAGCTGCCACGGTCCGCCGTGCACATGGTGGATGCCGAGAAGGTGGTGGTCCAGCACCCCTTCGACCAGGTTGAACAGCCCCCAGCCCGCCAGGATCCACCCCCACAGCACCCGGGAGGCCCACACCCGGCGGCGATGATGGGTGACGCGGGAGTACAGGATCGCGAGCCCCGTCAGGACGGCGAGCCAGCACACGGTGTGGAAGACGCCGTCCCAGACCGTGTTCATCCGCAGACCGGAGACGGAGTGCGGGCTGTAGTACTTCACCCCGATGTGGTCCTGGTCGGTGCCGCTGAGCATGTGGTGCCACTGGAGGAGCTGGTGCAGCAGGATCCCGTCGACGAATCCTCCGAGCCCGATTCCCAGGACGATCCCCGGCAGTCGCAGTCCGCGGCCCGCCTTCCCCTCGCCCAGGGTCCCGTCAGCAGTGGTCGCCATCGGCTGTCTCCGTCCGTCGCATGGTGAGCTGATCAACCGTCACCGGGCGTTCCCCGCCGCGGGCGCCGGTCTCACGACGCGACGGAAGTTCCCCCCTTCGTGTGTCCGTCTTCGGATCGGGCACTCGGCCGGTGCGCGAAGGAAACGCGGACTCAACCCTCGCGACTCCCTGACGAATCACCGGCAAGGAGACGTGATGAAAGCCCTGACACGGCATGGCAAGGCGGACGTGCGGGTCGATCCCGTGACCGAGAAGCCGACCGATGTCGTCGTCAAGGTGACCACCACCGGGCTGTACGGCTCCGACCTGCACCTCTACGAGGTCTTCGGCCCCTTCCTCGAGGCGGGCGACATCCTGGGCCACGAACCGATGGGCGTCGTGCAGGAGGTCGGTCCCGACGTCACCGCCGTACGGCCGGGCGACAGGGTCGCGGTGCCCTTCAACGTCTCCTGCGGCACCTGCTTCATGTGCGCCCAGGGGCTGCAGTCGCAGTGCGAGACGACGCAGGTGCACGAGCACGGGAAGGGCGCGTCCCTCTTCGGCTACACCAAGCTCTACGGCCAGGTGCCCGGCGGGCAGGCCGAGTACCTGCGGGTGCCCTTCGGCAACACCCTCCCCATCAAGGTGCCCGACGGCCCGCCTGATGACCGGTTCGTCTACCTCTCCGATGTCCTGCCGACGGCCTGGCAGGCCGTCGAGTACGCCGCCGTACCGCCGGGTGGGAGCCTCGCCGTCCTGGGGCTGGGCCCCATCGGTGACATGTGCGCCCGCATCGCCGCCCACCGCGGCGTGGACACGGTGATCGGCATCGACCTCGTGCCGGAGCGCCTGGAGCGGGCCCGCGCGCACGGCGTCCACGTGCTCGACCTCGACCAGCACGACGTCGTAGCGGCCGCCCGCGACCTCACCGGCGGCCGTGGACCCGACTGCGTCATCGACGCGGTGGGCCTGGAAGCCCATGGCACTCCGCTGGCCGCCGGCGCCCAGAAACTGACCGGGCTCCTGCCGGATGCGCTGTCGGCCCCGATGATGGAGCGCTTCGGAGTGGGCCGGCTGTCCGCCCTGCACCTGGCGATCGACCTGGTCCGGCGCGGAGGCACCATCTCGCTCTCCGGCGTCTACGGCGGCATGGCGGACCCGATGCCGATGCTGACCCTGTTCGACAAGCAGATCCAGCTGCGCATGGGCCAGGCCAACGTGTGGCGCTGGGTCGATGACCTGCTGCCCCTGGTCACCGACGGCGACCCGCTGGGCGTCGAGACCTTCGCCACCCACCGGGTCCCCCTGGACAAGGCGCCGGAGGCCTACGAGATGTTCCAGAAGAAGCACGACGGCGCGATCAAGGTGCTGTTCACGCCCTGATACGGGGCCTACCCGCTGGTGGCCGTACAGCCGTCACGCTCATCGGGACGCTGCGGGACCCCCGCCAGTCGGGCGGCCTGCCCACTGGGTGTGGGGGTGGGGCTGATCCATTCGCAGAACAGGATCGTGGCGTCGTCCTCCAGTTCCCCGCCGTGGTGGTCCAGGACGGTGTGAATCACCCGGCGCAGGGTCTCGGGCACCGGCAGGCCCGCCGCGTGGTGGCGGATGAGCAGATCGGTGAAGCGGTCCACCCCGAATTCCCGTTCACCGGGGCGGCGCGCCTCGGTGATGCCGTCGGTGTACAGGACGATACGGTCCCCCGGCTCCAGCCGCTCGTGGCACACGGTGGCCTCGGGCCCCAGGCCGATCCCCATGGGCGGCGCGGGCGGACACTCCAGGCAGACCGAACCGCCTGCCTCCCGGCGGATGACGATCGGCGGCGGATGTCCTCGGTTGATCCAGGACAGAGCGCCGTTGCGGGTGTCCAGGCAGCACAGGACACCGGTGACGTAGCGGGCCTGCGGGGACTGGCCGAGCAGCACGTCGTCCACGGCCCGCCCGATCTCCACCAGCCCGGCCCCCTGCCGGCGCGCGTTGCGGCAGGCGCCCATCGCCAGGGCCACGGCCAGTCCGGCGGTGGTGTCATGGCCCATGGCATCGAAGATGGCCAGATGTACCAACGGCCCGTCGGTGGCGTACTCATAGGCATCCCCGCTCGCCTGGTAGGCGGGTTCCAGAACGCCGGAGATCGCCACCCTGCCGTCCACGAAGGTGCGCTCCGGCATCAGGTTCCACTGCATCTCGGCGGCGATCCCCATCGCCCTGGTCCGGGTCAGGCGCGCGTAGGTGTCGCTGGTGTCCGCCTTACGGACGATCAGCAGGGCCAGCAGCGCGGCCAGCGCCTCCATGTCCTCCGCGCTGCACGCGTCATCGGTGTCGACGGTCACCCGCATCACCCCGACCCGCTCGGTGCCGTCCAGCAGCGGCACCCAGCGCCGGAGGGCGGCGTGCGGCGTGTCGTCGGCGGTGATCCGTCCCAGCTGGTACGCCCGCCCGGCCACGGTCTCCTCGATCACCAGCTCATCCGGGTCCTCCGGCGCCGCGGGCGGTGTGGTGAGCCCCGCGCCGGAGAGTCTGCGCAGCACGTGGCCCTGCAGATCGCGCAGATAGATCACCACCTCGGTGAGACCGGCGAGCGCCGCGTACTCGCGGGTCCTGGCGGGCAGCATCTCCAGCGGCATCAAGTGGCTTTCGGCCAGCAGCCCCGCCAGCATCCGCCGCCCCCTGGCGCCCCGGTCACTCAGCGACGAAGACATCGCCGTGGCGCCTCCTCGGTTCCGGTCGTCAGCACAGGACTATCAATACCGCCGCGACGCGCCACGGGATGTCACGACACGAGAGCGGCCCGTGTTCAGGGGGCCAGCCCTTGGCGCTGGAGCGCCACCCACAGCACCGCCGACGCGACAACCGATGTCACGGTGACCGTCAGCAGCCGCTTCTTCAGCGACCGGTAGCGGTGGGTGTATTCGGCCTTGAGTTCCTCGCTGCGGCTGATGACGGTGCGCAGCATCTCCTTGGCGAGCGCCATGTGCCGGTCGGTGTAGAGGCGCGCGACTTCCCTGTGCTGCGGAGGAGTGAGCCAGGGCATGCGGCGGGCGAACGCCTCGCCCTCCTCGCGGGCCCTGCGCCGGTGGTGGGCGGCCAGCAGCAGGCCCTCGATCTCGACCAGCCCCGCGGCCACCTCCCGGTCGTGGTCCGTCTCCGGGCTCATGGCCGCTCACCCCCGCCGCCCGGAGGCGTGGCGCCCTCCTCCGGTTCGACGATGTCACGCTGATTGGTGTGCCGGGCCTGATCGAGCACGGCGATCGCGGGGTGGTGCAGGTCGAACGCGGGCGAGTCGGACCGGATCCTCGGCAGGGTGGAGAAGTTGTGGCGCGGGGGCGGGCAGGAGGTGGCCCACTCCAGGGACCGGCCGTAGCCCCAGGGGTCGTCCACCGTCACGCGCTGCCCGAAGTTGGCGGTCTTCCAGACGTTGTAGAGGAAGGGCAGCGTCGAGAGACCGAGCAGGAAGGCGCCGATGGTGGAGACGGTGTTGAGCGCGGTGAAGCCGTCCGCGGCCAGGTAGTCGGCGTAGCGGCGCGGCATGCCTTCCGCTCCCAGCCAGTGCTGGACGAGGAAGGTGGTGTGGAAACCGACGAAGAGCGTCCAGAAGTGGATCTTTCCCAGCGTTTCGTCCAGCATGGTGCCGGTCATTTTCGGCCACCAGTAGTAGAAGCCCGCGAAGGTGGCGAAGACAACGGTACCGAAGACGACGTAATGGAAATGCGCCACCACGAAATAGCTGTCGGTGACGTGGAAGTCCATGGGCGGGGAGGCGAGGATGATTCCCGTCAAGCCGCCGAACAGGAAGGTGACCAGGAATCCGACGGACCACAGCATCGGGGTTTCGAAGCTGAGGGAACCCCGCCACATGGTTCCGACCCAGTTGAAGAACTTGACGCCGGTCGGCACGGCGATCAGGAAGGTCATGAGGGAGAAGAACGGCAGCAGTACGGCCCCGGTGGCGAACATGTGATGGGCCCACACCGTGATGGACAGAGCGGTGATGGCGATGGTCGCGCCGACCAGCCCGGCATATCCGAAGATCGGCTTACGGGAGAACACCGGGATGATTTCGGTGACGATACCGAAGAACGGCAGAGCGATGATGTAGACCTCGGGGTGCCCGAAGAACCAGAACAGGTGCTGCCACAGGAGGGGTCCCCCGTTCGCCGCCTCGAACACCACCGAGCCGAACCGCCGGTCGGCCTCCAGGACGAGGAGCGCCGCGGCCAGGACGGGGAACGCGAACAGCACCAGCACCGAGGTGAACAGGATGTTCCAGGTGAAGATGGGCAGGCGGAACATGGTCATGCCGGGGGCCCGCATGCACAGGATCGTGGTGACGAAGTTGACCGCACCGAGGATCGTGCCGAACCCCGCCAGCGCCAGCCCCATGATCCAGAGGTCGGCGCCGACGGTCGGTGTCCGTTCCGCGCTGTTGAGGGGGGCGTAGGCGGTCCAGCCGAAGTCCGCGGTCCCCGCGGGAATGAGCAGCATGCTGCTGACCACCATCAGCCCGCCGAAGAGAAACAGCCAGAAGGACAGCATGTTGAGGCGGGGAAAAGCGACGTCCGGGGACCCGATCTGCAGGGGCATGACCGCGTTGGCGAAACCGGCGAAGGTCGGTGTGGCGAACAGCAGCAGCATGACCGTGCCATGCATGGTGAAAGCCTGATTGTACTGCTCGTTGGAGAGGATCTGAATTCCGGGGCGGGCCAGTTCGGCCCGCATGACAAGGGCGAGCACTCCTCCGAACAGAAAGAAGATGAACGAGGAAATCAGATAGAGATGTCCGATCTTCTTATGATCCGTTGTCGTCATCCAGGTGACCAGCACGGTGCCCACCGTGCGTCTCGAAGCGGGCGCCGGGGCCCCGGATTCGATCGCCGTCGCCATGCAATCACCTTGTCTGTCGGGGGCAGAGCGCGCACGCGCCCGCCTTTACGGAGAGGTCAGGCACCTGTGTAGCCCCACCGGGGCTCGGCGCCCCTCTCATCAAGCAGCGCGTACGGGTGATCCGTGGCTATTCGGCACCGGGGCCGACCTTGCCCGCGTAGCGGAGGTCGCCGCCGCTGTAGTGGCCGAGGAGGAGGGCGCCGAGGCCCGAGCGCGTGCCCTTGGGTTCGGTCCTGCCGCCGATGACCATTTCCTGACCGTGCTCGCACGTGAGCTTGAGCCAGTCACGGGACCGGCCGTGCGCTCCAGCGGTCGCAGCCGCCGGCGCTCCCCGGACGACAGGCCCTGCGGCGGATCACTCACGTGGTGAGGTCCCTTCGCGGCGAGTAGGAGGAGGCGGCCTTGGCTGCCCTCCGTCGCGGCGAGTGCCCCCGGTTTCCACCCCTTGACAGCCGGGCCGGGCCCGGGCGGGACGGAGCGGTTCGAAGCGCCGGTTCGGCGCATGATTCGATGGACTCCTGCCTTACGGGAGGTCCAGGGCGAGCCATGATCCGACGTGTACTCGCGGCCGTCGTGGGCCTGGCCGCGGTGATGACCGTCCCCTCGGCCGCGCCCACGGTCTCGCGGCCCCTGACGGTGGCCACCGACAAGGGAGTGGTCGAGGGCACCGCGGCGGACGGGGTCGGCCGGTTCCTCGGCATCCCGTACGCCGCGCCACCGGTCGGCGGCCTGCGCTGGCGGCCGCCCGCGCCCGCGGCCGCCTGGCCAGGTGTCCGGTCGGCGGACCGTCCCGGTGCGCGCTGTGAGCAAACGGCGGGCGGCGGCCCGGGAACGAGTGAGGACTGCCTCCACCTCAACGTCTACGCCCCCGAACGGCGCACGGACCACCCGCTGCCGGTGCTGTTCTGGATCCACGGCGGGGGCTTCATGAGCGGTTCGGGCGACCTCTACGACGGCTCGCTGCTCGCGCGGACCAACAACATCGTGGTCGTCACGATCAACTATCGGCTCGGCGTGTTCGGCTTCCTCGACCTGCCCGGGCTGAGCGAGCGGGGTGCGGGCAACTACGGTCTGCTCGACCAGCAGGCGGCGCTGCGCTGGACCCAGCGGAACATCGCCGCGTTCGGCGGGGACCCCGGCCGCGTGACGCTCTCGGGCGAGTCGGCCGGTGGCCAGTCGGTATGCGCCCTCATGGCCTCGCCCCCGGCCCGCGGCCTGTTCGACCGCGCCATCATCCAGAGCGGCGGGTGCCCGAGTCTCACGGCCGCGCAGGCCAGGGCGCGGGGCACGAGCTACGCCACCGCCGCGGGCTGCCGTGACTCCGCGACCGCCGTGTCGTGTCTGCGGGCCAAGCGGCCGGACGAGGTGCTGGCCGCCGGGCGCGACTTCGGTGGCATCCTCAACGGTCCGCTGCCCGTGTCCGGCGTCCCCGAACTGCCCGTCGCGCCGGGCGTCGCGGTGCGCACCGGAAGATTCGCCGACGTCCCCGTCCTCATCGGCACCAACCGCGACGAGACACGCAAGTGGGCGCTGCCGTTCGCGAACGCGCCCCGGGAGCGGTACGAGCGCGTGATCAGGCGGCAGTTCGGCCCCCACGCCGACGGGGTGCTCGCCCGCTATCCGTACGACGCCGACGGCGGGCCGTACAGCGCGGCGTACGCCCTCGGCGCGGTGTGGACCGACAGCAGCGTGTTCTACGGGATGGGCGGGTGCCAATACCGGCGCCTCGCCGAGCGGTTCGCGTCCCGGCAGCCCAGGACGTACTTCTACGAATTCGGCGACCGCGACCCAGCGCCCTCGCGCGGCCCCACTCCCCCGGGCTTCGCACCGGGCGCGGCCCACGCCGCCGAACTTCCCTACCTGTGGCCCGGCATGGCCGCGAAGCCCCTGACACCGCAGCAGCGGCGGCTGTCGCGGACGATGCTGCGCTACTGGGGCGCGTTCGTACGCGACGCCGACCCCACGGTGGAAGGGCAGGCGGCGTGGCCGCCGTACCGCGGCGCCACGCTCATGTCGCTGCTGCCCGGCGGCCGCGGCAAGGCCGTCGGCTCCGGGGCGTACGCGGCGCGGCACCGGTGCTCCTTCTGGGACGGGATCAGCTACGACTGGCTGACCACCGATCCGGCTCAGCTCGCCGGCTCACTGCGCGACCGCCGGAAGTGACGTCCTTACCCGGGAAGTAATCGCCGTGGACGGTCGATTCGCCCAGAATGACGATCTCCGCGTCAGAACACGCGGGTTTCCGAACGGAGAGGATCGGTCATGGCGGCATCCGCGCCCACGACCACGCGCGAAGTGGTGGAGGAGTTGCTGCGCCGGATCGGCGGGGGCGACCCCGAGCACATCGCCGAGCTGTACGCCGAGCGAGGCGACTGGAAGCTGGACTGGCCGGAGGACGAACACGGCCGCACCGCCACCCCGTGGATCCGCCACCGCACCACCCGCGCCGAGGCCGCCGCCCACTACCGCGAGCTGGCCGAGCACCACGTGCCCGGGGCGGCGGCCACCGAGATCGAGCGCATCCTCATAGACGGCGACGACGCGGTCGTACTCGGCGAGATCCGCCACACCGCCCGCCCCACCGGCCGCGCCTACCGCGCACGGTTCGCCCTGCACCTCACGGTCGAACACGGCCTCGTCACCCGGCACCACGTCTACGAGGACAGTCTCGCGGTGGCCCGGGCGTTCGAGGTCTGACGGCCTCGTCCGGCACCGACGGCCGGTGGCGTTCGCTTCACGCCTTCGCCAGGAGCGCTCGTATCCCGGCTGCCGACGCGGCCTGCCTTCCGGGAGAGGAACCCGGCCGGGGCGGAGCCGGGGGCCAGGGGGCCGAACGAGTCGGGGGGCAGCTCCGTGCAGGGGGCGCCGTACGCGGGTGTGCCCGGGGCGAACAGCCTGCCCTGCGCGAGGGGCCCGCGTCGACGGTGTCGTATCCGAGGGCGTCGAGCAGTTCGGCCGCGTGCCGCTTCGCCCCGGCGTCGTCGCCGGCGAGGGGGAGCGCGGTGCGGTCCTCGGCGCCCGCCGGCCTGGTCAGTACGGCGAGGTGGGTGTGGTGGATGTTGTCGAAGGCCTTCACGACGTGTGCCGACGCGCCGAGGTGCCGTTGGAACAGCTCGCTGCTCGTGGTCGCGCCGTCGTCCAGTGCCTCGATCCTGCCGTCGCGCTGTGGAGCGTAGTTGCCGGTGTCGATGACCGTCGTGCCCGCGAGAGGTTCGCGCGGCACGGAGGTGTACGCCGTGAACGGCACGGACACCACTCGCCCGGTTCTTCGCCGACGCCGAGGCGATCTACTCCTTCGAGGGCACCCGTGAGATGAACACCCTGATCGTCGGCAAGTCGATCACCGGCCACAGCGCCTTCGTGTAGGGCATCGGTATGTACGCTCGGCGAACGGGTGGCGAGGGGGCCGTCGATGTCCCGGCCCCCTCGCCCCCGTCGCGTCGGATCCCTATTCCCGCAGGCCGATGGCGTTCACCGGCGCCGTACGCAGCGCCCAGCGGGTGGGCAGCAGGATCGCCAGGGCGCCGATCGCGGCCGTCGCCGCGACGATTCCCAGGTACAGCAGCGGGGGGATGTACGGCACGGGCGATCCGGTCAGTCCGAGGCTGACGGTGACCAGCGGGAGCAGGGGCACCACGCTGCCGATGACCACCGCGGTGATCACCACGATGACCGTTTCCACCCTCATCATGCGCATCACCTGCCGGGCGGGCGCGCCCACGAGCCGGAGCAGGGCGAACTCCCGGACCCGGCTGAGGGTCGCCATCACCAGCGTGTTGGCCACCGAGATGGCCAGGTAGCCGAAGACCAGGGCCAGTGGCAGGGCGCTGGTGAGCACGCTGGACGTCGCCTGGTCCTCCTGGGCGGCCGACAGGCCCGCGTCGTCGAGGACATCGGTTCCCGGGTAGCGCTTGCCGAGGTTTTCCAGCGCCGCCTTGACCTTGTCCTTGTCGGCGTCGGGCGCCGCCTTGACGAACACGGTGTCGTCCAGCCGCCGGTTGCTGTGGTCGAGAACGGTCCGCTGCGGCAGGGTGACGTCGCCGAACCCCAGTCCCCGCTTGTACACCGCCACCACGACCGGTTTGGCCTCGACACCGTCGGGCAGGTGCAGCCGGGCCCGCTCCCCCACGCCCACGCCCAGCGTGCTGGCGGCGCCGGTGCTGAGGGCCACGGTCCCGTCGCGCAGCCTGCTCACGCTGCCGTCGGTCACCTCCAGGTCCATGTTCTTCTCCAGACCCCGGGGCGTGACCCCCTGGCCCTGGTATTCGAAGATTTCCGGCGAGTCCAGCACCGCGCGCGAGGCCGCCAGGTCCACCCGGATGACGCCGGTGGCGGCGGCCACCCCGGGCAGCCGGGCCGCGTCCTGCACCGCGGGCATGGGGACGCCGCCCGCCCGGCCGTTGAGCGTGAAGTCGGCCACGATGCCCTGCTCCGCCTGGTCCTGCGCGGCCTCGGCGGTGGTGGTGGGGATGACCAGCTGCACCATCGCGAAGCCGATCGCCAGCGTCAGCGGGCCGATCCCGGCGGCCAGCCGACGGGCGTTGGCCCGGGTGTTGGCCACCGCCAGCCAGCCGTGCGGGCCGGTGCGCTTGCGGACCGGCCGGGCCAGCAGACGGGTCGACAGGCCCACCACCGGGGGGCTCAGGAGCAGCACCGCGATCACCATCACCAGGCCACCGGAGCCCGCTCCGGCCACGGCGAAGATGCTGCCGAAGAACAGCGGCAGCAGAGAGGCGGCGGCGCCGAGCAGGAACAGCATCACGCCCGAGAACACCCGCCACCGGCCCAGTTTCGGCTTGTCCACGGCTGCCTCGCCCATGGCCTCCACCGGGCGGATGGCCACCGCCTTCCGGGCGACACCGAGGGCCGCCACCTCGGCGGCGACGATTCCGGCGAACACGGCGACCAGCATGGGCAGCGGCCCGTAGGAGAACGTGAAGTCGTCGGGCACCATGCCGATGGTGGTCAGCGCCGCCCGCATCAGCTGGGCGACCAGGATTCCGGGGAAGCAACCGATCACCGACGCCACGCCGGAGACGAGTAACGCCTCGGCGGCCATCATCTTGTAGATCTGCCGGGGCGTGGCGGCGACGGCGCGCAGCAGGGCCAGCTCGCGGCGGCGCTGGTGCACGCTGAGCGCCAGGGTGCTGGACACCACGATCATCGCGATGAGGATGACCGTGGCGCCGAGCGAACCGGCCATTTCCTGCAGGTCGCTCCGGGCGGTGGCCACATCCGGGTTCTCGATCTGGCTGCGGTCCGAGCCGGTACGGGTGGTGATCTCCTGCCCGTGCAGCTTGTCCTTGATCCGGTCCTCGAGCTCGCCGGTGTCGGTTCCCGGCGCGGCGATGACCCCGACCGCCCGCACCCGGCCGGGGTCGCCGGACAGCCGCGCCGCGTCGGACTCGGTGAAGAACAGGGGGGCGGAGCGCAGCTCCTCGTCCGTGGACGTGAGCGTGGCGAGGCCCACGACCTTGAACGAGGCGGCGGCCTCGGTGGTCGCCAGCCTCACCCGCTGTCCAGGGGTGATCTTCGCCCGTTCGGCGAGGTGGGCGTCGAGCACGACCTCACCGTCGTGCTCCGGCGCCCGTCCGCCGCTCAGCTCGAAGGGGCCCAGCGCCGCGCTGTCCCAGCCGTGCCCCGTGGACGGCCGCCCGTTGCCGGCCTCCACCAGATCGCCGGAGCCGTCCACCACCTGGGCGGGGAAGCTGACGTCGCCGACGGCCTTGCGGACGCCCGGCACCCGGGCGATCCTCGCCACCAGATCGCGGTCCAGCGCGGCCGGTTCGGCCAGCGGCTTCTCCTTGGTCTTGCCGTCATGGACCTTGAAGGACTGTTTGCCGCTGACGACGACGGCGGCGCCCGCGTAACGCTGGGTCGGGACACCGGATCCGATGCCCGACTGCAGGAGGATGCCGAACGCCGTGACCAGGGCGGACGCACCGACCAGGGCGACGAAGGCGCCGACGAGCCCCGCCTTGCGCTCCCTGAGCGTCATGCGTACGAGTCGGAAGATCACCGGTCACCACTCCCCGAGGCGTGTCATGCGCTCCGCCACGCGCTCGGGGGTCGGGGACTCCATCACCTCGGCGAAGCGGCCGTCGGCGAGGAAGACCACCCGGTGCGCGTGGGAGGCCGCGACGGGGTCATGGGTGACCATCACCACCGTGTGGCCGGTGGTGTCCACCACGTGGCGCAGGAGCTGGAGGACCTGCCGACCGGTGCGGGTGTCCAGGGCTCCGGTCGGTTCGTCGGCGAAGATGACCTCCGGACGGGTGATCAGGGCCCTGGCGATGGCCACCCGCTGCTGCTGGCCGCCGGACAGCTGGGAGGGCCGGTGGCCCATGCGGTCGGCCAGCCCGACCTGGTGCACGACCTGCTCGAACCAGGCGGGCTCCGGCGACTGCCCGGCGAGCATCATGGGCAGGGTGATGTTCTCCGCCACCGTCAGCGAGGCCAGCAGGTTGTACGCCTGGAAGATGAACCCGACCCGTTCCCGGCGGAGCATCGTCAGCTCGGCCTCGGTCAGCCTCGCCAGGTCCGTGCCGCCCAGCTGCACCGAGCCGGAGGTGGGCCGGTCCAGCCCCGCCGCACAGTGCAGGAAGGTGCTCTTGCCCGCCCCGGAGGGGCCCATGACGGCGGTGAAGCTGCCCCGGTCGAAATCGATGGTCAGATCGCGCAGGGCCGAGACCTGCCCGGCGCCCCGGCCGTAGGTCTTGCTCACGCCCTGCAGCTGGACAGCCCAGCGGCTTGCGGGTCCCGGCATGCCGGTCCCCATGGTCACGTCCCGAGTCCCGCCGCCGGCCGCCCGGCCGGCACTCCCACGTTGAGCCACCGCCGCGTCCCCCTTGGAGAAGAGTTCCTGTGCTGTCCGCACTCACGCTAGAGGCGCGGCGCGCCGCGCGACACGGCGTGCACTGGTAGATGAAAGGTGCAGCTGGCTGCCCCTTCTCCGGCGGTACGCGGAGACCCGGCGGTGAGCGGAATTCCGGTGATAAAGTGCGCTCGACCTATGCGAGGGGCGGGGCGGGAGATGACTGTGGATTCCCACAGAACGATCTACATGGGTTCCGTCCGCATGATGACCTGGCAGGCCTTCGTCTCCCGGTTCGTCGCGTCCGTACCGTACGTCCTGGTCAGTGGCGGCACCGCGGTGGTCTGCCTGTTCGCTCTCTACGGGCTGCTCTTCGTCCTGGCGCTGAGCCTGCTGGGCCCGGGGCTGCTGCTGTTACCGGCCTCCCTGATGCGATTACGCCGCAGCGCCGACGCCCATCGCCGGCGGGCGGGGGCGGTGCTGGGCACCGAGATCCGGTCGGACTACCGCACACCCAAGGGCGGTGTGCTGATCCGGGCCCACACCATGCTGACCGACCGGGCCACCTACGCCGATCTCCTCTGGCTGCCGCTGCACGCGCTCTTCGGCCTGTTCACCTGCGCTCTGACGCTCAGTCTGTGCGTGGGAGCGGTGAGCTGGATGACCACCCCGCTGTGGTGGGCCCTGGTCCCGAAGGCACAGTTCCTCTTCTGGGAGATCAACTCCTGGGCCGATTCCCTGGGCGCGGTGATCGTCGGCCTGGCCTACGCAGCGCTGGCCGCGTTCATCGTCCCGTCGCTGGCGCGGTCCCACGCGCGGCTGACCCGGTTCATGCTCAAGGCACGGCGCCGGAAGGTGACGCTCGCCCGGCGGATCGAGGAGCTGACCGCGTCACGCGCCGAAGCGCTCGACGCCCATGCCGCCGAGCTGCGCCGCATCGAGCGCGATCTGCACGACGGCGCACAGGCCGGGCTGGTGAGCATCTCGCTGCGGCTGGGCCTGATCAAACAGGCGGTGGCCCGGCGCCCGGAACAGCTGCCGGAATTGATCGACCGCACCCAGGAGCTGGCCGAGCAGTCCCTGACCCAGCTGCGTCAGGCCGTGCGCGCCATCTACCCGCCGATCCTCCTCGACCGCGGGCTGGCCGAGGCGGTGCGGTCGCTCGTCGCCGCCTGCCAGGTGCCCACCGAGCTGGACGTCGACATGGCCGCGGTGGGCGGCCGCGCTCCGGTCGCCGTCGAGTCCGCCGCGTACTTCGTGATTTCCGAAGCCCTGACGAACGTCGCCAAGCACAGCGGCGCCGACCAGGCCCAGGTCCGGCTGCACACCACGGGGGACAGCATCCTGATCACCGTGTGGGACAACGGCCGGGGCGGTGTGTCGGAGGACGCCGGAAGCGGGATCCGGGGCATCAGGCGCCGCGTCGCGGCGTTCGACGGGACCACCGAGCTGACCAGCCCCGAGAAGGGGCCGACCACCCTTCGAGTGGAGCTGCCGTGCGGATCGTGATCGCCGAGGACAACACCCTGCTGAGGGAGGGACTTTCGCTGCTGCTGACCAACGCCGGGCATGAGATCTGCGCGATGGTGGCGGACGGCGACAGCCTGCTGCCCACCCTGCTGGAACACCGCCCGGACATCGCCGTCCTGGACGTCCGGCTGCCGCCGACCTTCCGGGACGAGGGGCTGCGGGCCGCGATGGCCGCCCGGGCGGAGATCCCCGGTCTGCCGGTGCTGGTGCTGTCCCAGTACGTCGAGCAGGCGTACGCGTCCAAGCTGCTCGCCCAGGGCGCCTCCGGGGTGGGGTATCTCCTGAAGGACCGGGTCGGCCGCATCGAGGAGTTCCTCCAGGCGCTGGACCGGGTCGCGGACGGCGGTGTGGCGATGGACCCCGAGGCGATCTCGCAGCTCATGGTCCGCAGGACGCGCAACGACCCGCTGGCCGCCCTCAGCGGGCGGGAGCGCGAGGTGCTGTCGCTGATGGCCGAGGGGCATGGCAACACCGCCATCGGAGAGCTGCTGTTCATCGCCGAGACCTCGGTGAACAAGCACATCGGGAACATCTTCAGCAAGCTCGGCCTGCCCACCACCGACGGCGGTCACCGGCGGGTGCGCGCGGTGCTCACGTACCTCAACGCCAGCAACGCGTGACGCGAGGGGTGTGCCGGCGGTCGCCGGTCACACCCCTCAACTCTGTTGTGTCATGCGGCAGTTGACGCGCGGGCTCAGCTCACGGCGGCCCGGATGGCGGCCCCGGCCTCGCGGGTGGTGAGCGTGCCGCCGAGGTCGGGGGTGCACCGGCGGGCGGCCAGGGTGGCGCGCACGGCGTCGCGCAGCGCGTCGGCCTCGGCGGTGAACCCCCGGTCGCGCAGCATCAGGGCGGCGCTCAGCACCGCGCCGGCGGGGTTGGCCAGCCCCTTGCCGACGATGTCCGGGGCGCTGCCGTGCACCGGCTCGTACAGCCCCGCCCCGGTCACCGGGTTGATGTTCGCCGACGCCGCCGTGCCCAGGCCGCCCGCCAGCTCCGCGGTCAGATCGCTGAGGATGTCGCCGTAGGAGTTGTTGGTGACGATCACATCGAAGGACGGGGCGTCGGTGACCAGCCGCATCGCGGCCGCGTCCACGTACAGGTGGCTGGAATCCAGGTCGGGGTGGCGCTCGCGGGCCTCTCGCCAGCAGCGCTGCCAGAGCCGGCCGCCGGAGCGCACCGCGTTGGACTTGTCCACCATGCACACCGAACGGCGGGCGATGGAGTAGGCGTACTCGATCACCCGGGAGACCCCCAGGTAGGTGCTCACGTCCTGGTCGATGGCGACCTCGTCCGTGGTGCCCGCGCGCAGTGTGCCGCCGATGCCGGAGTAGAGGCCCTCGGTGTTCTCGCGCACGACGGCGCAGTCGATGGCCCGCTTGGACTCGGTGCGCAGCGGGCTGAGCCGCTCGTCGAGCAGGACGGCGGGCCGGTAGTTGACGAACAGGTCCAGCTCGGTGCGCATCCTGAGCAGCACGCCGCGGGCGTACTCCGTCGAGGTGACCCGGGGGTCCCCCACCGCGCCGAACAGCACGGTGCCCGCCGCGCGGATCCGTTCGAGTTCGTCGTCCGTCATGGCCACGCCGCTCTCCAGGAAGCGGCCGCCGTTGATGTCCTCCATGAAGGTGAACTCCAGGCCGATACCGAGCTCCTGGAGGACCTTGACGGCTTCCTCGGTCACTTCGGGGCCGATGCCGTCCCCGGGTATCACAACGATGTTCTGCACAGTCCGTCCGTCCTCAGGTTCGATCGTGATCCTCGGTACCGGCACGCTGCGCACAGCCTGCCGCCCCGGCGGGGGCGTCCACCATGTCTTTAAGGAGGCGGCAAATAGGGCAGGTTGGCCCCGGGTGACGCGGTTTCCGCAGCAGTGCGGTCGACCCGGGAGATGCAGTTTTCTGCACCTCGGAACTGGAGATCACTCTCCTCCGCGGGCCCCGAACCGTGCGTACAGTCCCAGATGTCGGCGCAGCCGCGCCCGACACTCACCTCGTACCGTACGGGAATCGGCGATGACACAGACCTCGGGTTGGAAGCCAGGCAAGGAACGGCCCTTGTGGCCGTGGATACTGCTGGTCATCATCACGGCGGGCGTCTGCATCAACGTGGCCCTCACCGTCTGAGCTGTGCCGGGGCACGCCGCGCGGAGGGGTCGTCCTCCCCTCCGCGCGGTCACGGTCCCTCAGATGCCGCTCGGCGGAGTCCGATCAGGCGGCCAAATCGTGATAGAGTAAGGCACTTCCCAGCGGTGTCAGTGAATGCTGGACTTTGTTGAACGTGCGTATCGTGGTGATCAGCCCCGCCTTTCGCAGCACACCGGTGTGCTGACTGGCGGCCGCCGCGGAGATTCCCACTCTTTCCCCGAGTTCCGTCGTGGTGCAGCTGTCGGTCAGGGCCCTGAGGACGGCCGCTCTCGTCCGGCCCAGCAAGGCGCCCAGCGCGTGTTCGTTGCTGTACGCGTGCTCGGTGCTGTCACCGGAGTCCCACAGCGGGGCGGCCCACGTCTGCTTCACCGGGATCGGGTAGGCCAGCATCGGCCGGTCCGCGTCTTCGTGGTCGGCGAAGAGGACGGGCTGTCTGGAGTGCAGGAAGAGGGCGGGCACGAGCAGCAGTCCGTCCTTTTCGAGCAGCACGTCCGCACCGGTCCCCGGCACCTCCAGCACGGGTGACTCCCAGCGGAGGGAGGGGTGGAGGGTGCTCATCAGCCTGTCCACGCCCCCGCTGAGCAGGAGTTGACCGCGGGCCGCGCGGTCGACCTCCAGCCGGCCGGCGATGCGCTTCCAGTACGGAGCGATGGCGGACCGGTAGAACGCCCCCAGGTCCTTGACGACTTGCGGCCTGCCCTCGGCACTCACGGGATCGGTGACGGTATCCGATGCCTGGCGCACAAGACGGTAGATGTCCGGAAAGGGGCGGATCGTCTGGGCTAACGCGACCAGTTCGCGCGCACGAGGGACGGTGAGTGCCTTCTTTCGCCACCCGTCGAACATGGCTCCGCCCCGGCCCGTACAGAGCAGGTCCAGGGCAAAAAGAGCTTCGACGAGTTTTTCTGGACTCGCCGACATTCGCGTCCTCGCGAGACTTTCGTGCGTAAAACTGATGCGCCGCATACCCCCACCTCGACGACGACCTGCTGCCGCACAAGCGATTACTCGCCCGCGACGCTACCACGGCCTTCGGCCCACCGGCGATCTCTTCCCCCGGGCCGACTCCGCCGCGCAACCGGCAGGTCAATTATGGGAGACCAGAAGGGGAGCGATTGCCCGTCATGCCCGGGAAGCTGCCTAGGCAAGCCGGTTAATTCGCGTGAGGCAAGCATGGATCAGACCAGGATCGGCGCCTGCGGCCATGTCGACGATCTCGCCCCGGCGCAAGAAGATCACACTGTCCGCGCGGGCGGCCGCGACCGGATCGTCGGTGACCATTACCGCGGTGAGCCTGCAGGAATCCACAATTCCGCGTAACCCGGCGGACAGCGCATTCACCTCCCGCACCGCACCGGAGCCCGGCTCGTGCGGGGCCAGCAGGAGCGCGGGGGCGGTGGCAGCCTCCCGCGCCACCGCCAACCGCTGTCGCGCCGCCGCCGACAGGGCGGCCACCCGCCTCCGCCGGCTCCACCACAACCCCGCACCGTGGTATACCCGCGACAGCACCGATGCGTCGGCATGTGGCCCGCGCTGCTCCACGACCTCCCGGACCCGGGCCTGCCGGGGCAATTCCTCCACCGGCCCGACAAAGGCCGCTTCCGGTTTTTCTCCCGTACCCCAGCGCACACTTCCGGAGGTCGGCTTCACCATTCCCGCGATGACGTTCAGCAAGGCTGATTTCCCGGACCGGGGCGGGCCCATGACCGCGACGAATCGTCCGGGCCGGACGCCCAGTGTCACATTTCGCAGAACTCCGCTCCCCATTGCATCCCGACCGTTTATCATCGACATGTCATCAAGGGGCAGAGCATCAAGGGATACATCATCAAGAGCGAATGCCAGGTCCGGTTGGCCGACAGGGTCCGGGTATTCCACGTGCCCCGCCATCTATGCACCTTAACCAGTAGAACGGCATGCTTCCGAAACCCCCGGAAAAGAAGCGGCTGACGAGGAGAATCTACTGTCTTTCGAGGATTCTGAACATGGTGCAGGCACCCCGCTGCGGGTGCAGCCAACAGTACCCCGGCGGGGTCGGCCGGGGCTCTCTCGGCCCCGGCCGTCAGCGGCGGGCCGCTCCGGGCGGATAGACGTGGAAGCCGCGGCCGGTCTTGCGTCCCAAGTGGCCCTGGGCGGTCAGGCCGACCAGCAGGTCACAGGGTTCGAAGCGGGCGTCGCCGGTGCATTCGAGGAGGACGTGCAGGGAGTCCACCACCGTGTCCAGGCCGATGAGGTCGGCCGTGCGGAGCGGGCCCATGGCATGGCCGAAACACTCCTGGAAGATCTGGTCCACCGAGGCCGCGTCCGCCGTGCCTTCCTGCACGACTCCCGCGGCGTCGTTGACCGTGGCCATCAGCACCCGGTTGGACACGAACCCGGGCGCGTCCTCGACCACGATCCCCTTCTTCCCCATGGCCGCGAGCAGTTCCCGGGTGCGGCGCACGGTCCCGGGCTCCGTCTCCGGGCCCCTGATCACCTCGACGGCGTCCTTCAGCGGCGCCGGGTTCATGAAGTGGGTGCCGATGACGAGGCCGGGCCGCTTCGTGCAGGAGGCCAGGTGGGACACCGGAATGGCCGAGGTGCAGGTCGCGAGGACGGCATCGGGCGCGCAGACCGCGTCCAGGTCCCGGAAGACGCTCTCCTTGACCGGGATGCTCTCCCGGGTGCACTCGATCACGAAGCGCGCGTCGCGGAGTTCTTCCAGCCGGCCCGCCCACCTCACCCGCTCCTCCGCCGGCGGCCGGGAAGCGGCCGGGGGCCGTCGGCGCAGCATGCGGGTGAGCCGGAGCCCGTCCCTGAACCGGGTGGGCCCGCTGGTCACGGCCGTGGGGTCGGCGTCCACGACCACCACCTCGTAACCGGCTTCGGCCGCGCACTGGGCCACGCCGACCCCCATCGTTCCCGCGCCCACGACACCCACCACGAAGGGCGGGGTCACGGTCTGGTGCTCGGTCATCGAAGAACGTCCTTTCCTGTGGTGACGACGCGTACCGGACCGTCCGTGGCGGGCGGTGCCCCGCCGCCCGCGTACCCCAGGAGCATCCTGTCGGCGGTCCGCTCGACCACCTCGAATCCGCTGAACCTGAGGTTGACGAGCATGACGCGGTTGACGTCGGTGGGGATGAACTCGGCGGTGGGGCGGCGGCCCGCGGCCAGGGCGTCGCGTACGAAGTGACCGAGCAGGGCGGGCCCAACGCCGCGTGACATCACCCGGCAGGACAGCAGCAGCAACTTGAGCGTGCTGGTCCCCTCGCCCAGTTCGGTGAGCGCGAGCCCGATGGTCCCGTACGAGCCGAAGCGGTCCGTCAGATCGGCGACGAGCACCTCATGGCGGGGCGAGACGCACAGGCCCCGCAGCTCCTCCATGCCGTAGGTGCGGCCGGTGGTGTTGAGCTGGTGGGTGCGCACGGTCAGTTCGCCGGCCCGTACGAGGTCGTCCTCGGTGGCCCGGCGAACGGTCAGCACGAGGTCGAGCGAGGCCAGGAACCGCGCGGGTGGGCCGGTGTGGCTCTCCTGGGCCTGGCGGCGGCGCGTTTCGCGGCGGTAGAGCAGACGGCGCTCGCGGGACTCCGCCGTCACCGACGGCACCTGGAATTCCGGCAGTTCGGGCAGGCTGCCCGCGTCCCGTGCCGGGTAGGGGCGCACCATGGGCAGCGCCGCGGCGACCTCGGCACGCTCCAGTGGGTCGTTGTCGATGAAGGCGAGGGTGTCGACGCCGATGCCCAGGGTGTCGGCGATCCTGCGCACCGCCTGGGACTTGGCTCCCCAGCCGATCTCCAGGACGGTGAACAGCTCGTCCAGTCCGTGGGCGGCCAGATGCGCGGTGGCGAGGTCGTGGTCGCCGCGGCTGGCCACCGCGTGCAGGATGCCGCGCTCGTCCAGGGCGCGCAGGGTGGCGACCGAGCCGGGGAACGGCGCGGGCCGGTCGCCTTCCAGCACCGCGCCGTCCCACAGGGTGTCGTCCAGGTCCCAGACCAGGCACTTCACCGTCGCTGCGGGGGCCGATGGCGCGGTGGGGTCCGGTGCCCCGGGGGTCGCTGCCGTGGGGTCCGGTGTCATGGGGCGGTCTCCTGGGGCTCGCGGGTGGGGGTGGGCTGGCCGGGGCGGAATCCGTAGCGGCGCAGCAGCCGGTCGGCGATGTGCAGCTCCGCGACGTCCTCGGAGCCTTCGATGATCTGCATGACCTTGGCGTCCCGGTAGAAGCGCCCGGCGACGCTGTCGGGGGCGCAGCCGGCCGCGCCGAGGCTCTGGACCGCGCCGTGGCTCACCGAACTCGCCGCGCGGGCCGCCGCGTACTTGGCCGTGATGGTGCCGACCACGGCCTCCGGCGACCGGCTCGCCCGGAGTTGTGCGGCGCGCAGGCACAGTTCACGGGCGGCCGTGGTCTCCACGGCGGCTCGTGCCAGCCTCGACCGGACCAGCTGGTGTTCCGCGAGCCGGACTCCGCCCTGCGTCCGGTGCACGATGTGCCGGGCGACCGTCTCCAGACAGGTTTCGGCCATCCCGAGGCATCCCCAGGCGACGGTGAAGCGGCCGTGGTCCAGCGCGGTCGCCGTGACGTGCGAGAGCCCGAGGCCGAAGGGGGCCACGAGGTTGCCCCGGGGCACCCGCACGCGGTCGAACCGCAGGTGGGCGATCTCCGCGGCCCGCATGCCGAGTTGGCCTTCGACGGGCTCCCTGGAGACGCCGGGGCGGTCCGCCTCGACCAGCACGGTGGTGGGGCGGCCCGCCGCCGTTCCGAGCACCAGGAAGACATCGGCGGTCCGGCCGAAGGTGACCCATCTCTTGCTGCCGGTCACCAGCAGCTGGTCGCCGTCCTCCTCGATCAGGGTGCCCACGGAGGCGAGGTCGGTGCCCGCCTCGGCCTCGGTGGCGGCGAACCCGGCGATCTCCCGTCCGGTGGCCCAGCGCGGCAGCCAGCGGGCGCGCTGCTGGTCGGTGCCCCATCGGGCGAGGGCGGCGGAGACCATTCCCTGGACGGTGACCAGGCCGCGCAGGGCACTGCACACGCCGCCGACCAGCGCGCACAGTTCGCCCAGTTCGGTGGGGGTGCCTCCGAGCCCGCCGTGGTGGACGGGGAGGTCGGCACCCAACAGGCCGGTTTCCCCCAGCCGTTGACGTACCTCGGCGGGCAGTGCTCCGTGACGGTCCCAGTCGGATGCCCGGTCCCGTACGGACTCCGCGAAGACCGCGGCCACCCCGGTGATTCCGGCCGGGCCCGCGGGGGCCGCCGGGGTGGCCGGGGCCGCGGCGGCGGGCGGGGCGCTAGCGGCTCGTCTCATGGCTCACCTCCGGGCACCCGGCCCCGTTTTTCCGCCGTATGAATGCGGCGATGCGGGCCGCGGTCCGGAAGTTGTCCAGACTCAGGTCGTCGGCATCGACCGCGAGGTCAAATTTTTGTTCGACGAAGGCCACCAGCTCCAGTGCGAACAGTGAGTCCGTCAGCCCCGTCGCGAAGTAGTCCTCATCGGGTCCTACCTCCTGACCGATAACGGAGGTGAGAAATCCCTGGATTTCTTCGGTCACAGTTGTCATGCCGTTTTTCTCCGCTCTTCAGAGATAGTGGACCCGATCTCCGTCATCACCGATCTCCACGAGCAGCAGGCTCCACGCCGCCACCGGGCTCATGTTGATGAGCACCGCTCGCTCGCCCTCGGCTAGTTCCTTGCTTTCCAGGCCCGAATAGAGGTTCAAAAGCACGTCGCCCGGGCCCAGATGCCCGTAGTTTCGAAGGTTCTCGTGACAGGCCGGGATCAGCTCCGCCCCCAGCACGTCCGCCATGAAGGCGTGCCCGCCCGCGGAGAGGTTCTGCCCGATGTATCCGCGGACGTCCCGCGGCCGCATCCCGTTGCGGTCCAGCAGGCGCCGCAGCAGGTCCCTGAGGCGGTTGCGCGACTCCACGGCCAGCCGGAAGGAGTACGCGGTGAGGTCCCGGCACTCCTCGCGCCAGTCGCCGGCCGGCCGGTCCCGGTAGGCGACGCGGAAGAGGTCCCAGTAGGCGCCGTTCGTCTCCTGGACCACGTCGAGGACCCGGACGGGTCCGGTGCGGCCCAGCACGAGCGCCTGGCCGCCGTCCCCGTTGAGCGTGACGGGGTGGCGGTAGCGGCCGGGCGTCGCCGGTTTGCTGCCGTGCGCGACGAGGAGGTGCGTCAGCTCCTCGTCGGCGGCGAGCAGTCCGCGGGCCGCGAGCAGCGCCGGGGTGAGGGTGGCGCAGCCCAGTCCGCCCACCGAGAAGGCGAGCGCGCCGCTGACACCCAGGGCCTCCTGGAGCCGGGTCGCCTCGGACGTCACCAGCTCCTCCGGGGCGCGCGGTTCGACCACGATCAGCGCGTCGACGTCCGCAGGGCCGAGCCCGGCCCGTGCCATGACCTCCCGGGTGGCCCGGAGGGCGAGGTCGTGGGCGCTCAGCTCGTCGTCCAGGCGCAGCCGCTCGATGCCGAGCGCGTCGTAGGTTTCGCGCTCCTGGTGGCTCAGGGTGGCGCGTTCGGGGAGGTCCGCGGTCTCCACGCGGCGCTCCGGCAGGTGCCAGGCGGCGGCCCGGATCGCGAGGGGTGCCGCCATGTCAGTCCTCCCCGGCGGCGAGTTCGGTGAACGCGTCGGCGAGGTGGTCCGCGAACTCCTCCATGCGGTCGGCCCGCAGCCGCCCGTCGTGCACCAGGTAGATCACCAGTTCGCCGTCCTGGACCATGCTGGACACCGCGACCGGCACATGCGCCAGCAGCGAGCGCTGCTCCACGACGAGCGGCAGGGAGCGGAGCCACGCCGGTCCCGCGCCGAGCTTCAGCGCATCGCCACCGGTCGCGGTGTGCTCGACGAGGACCGGCGGCTCGGGCAGCGAGCAGATCCGGTCCGTGGCCGGGCTCCGGGGGCTGAGCTTGCGCAGGATGCCGTAGCCGACGCCGTCGTGGGGCACGGCGCGCAGCCGCTCGGCGACCGCCGGAAGGGCCTCGGCGGAGCGCTGTCCCTCCGCGACCGGGAGCAGCACGGGGAAGGCGTTGGTGAACCAGCCGATCGAACGTGAGCGGCCGGTCGGCCGGTACGGGTTCGGGGCCCCCTCCCCCACCGCCATCAGATAGGCGTCGGGGCGCCCCCGCCAGCGGCTCCACGCGCAGGCCACCGCGGCCATCGCCCCCTCACGGCCCGCGCCGTTGCCCTCGCGCAGTGCCGCGGCGACCCGGTCGGCCGGGATGACACGGCGCCATACGCCCTGGCCCGCGCCGGGCCGGGGCGCCTGCTCGGCGTCCTCCGGCAGACCGCCCGCGGCCCGGCCCGCCTCCATGACGACGGTCCAGTAGGTGGCTTCTCCCGCCAGCTCGTCACCGGTCGCCATGGCCGTGAGATGGCGGCTCCAGGCGCTCCACGCGTCGCGCCCTCCGCTGTCGGGCGGCGGGGTCTCCCCGGGCGTTCCCAGCGCGGAGTTGATGTCCTCCAGCAGCGGTACGAGCGAGATGTGGTCATACGCGAAGTGGTGGACGACCAGGAGCAGCAGCCCGGTGCGGTCCGGGCCGCGGTCGTAGAAGCGGGCCCGCAGCATCGCTCCCCGGGCGGGGTCGATGTCCTTGATGAGGGCGTCCTTGTCGCCCTCCAGCACGGCGAGTTCGGCGTCCTCGCCCATCGCGGGCAGCACCTTGACGTCCATGACGTCGGGTGGTGCGGCGTCGGCGCGTTCGATCCAGCGGCTGATCGCGTTCTGGCGGAGGCGGAACCTGAGCGGTTCGTGCAGTTCCAGCAGCCGCGCGACCGCTCGGCGCACCAGGTCGGCCCGGATTCCGGCGGATGTCTCCAGGACCTCCGCCACGACGAAGTCCCGGGCGCCGTCGTCGGCGTGCTCCAGGAGGCCGTGCATGAGCGGGGTCAGCGGAACGGCCGCGTCGGCGGGCGGCTCGGGTGCGGTGCGGGTGCCGCCCGCCGGGGCGGGGGCCGTACCGGCGGCGAGGGCCCGCAGGGTGGGCCTGCGGAGGACGTCGTGCGGGGTGAGGGACAGTCCGGCGGTCTCCGCCCGGGCGGCGACGGCCACGCTCAGGATGGAGTCCCCGCCGATCTCGAAGAAGTTGTCGTCCGGGCCCACCGAGTCCCGGCCGAGGAGGTCGGCCCAGATCCGGCCGAGTATCCGCTCGGCGTCACCGTCCCCGGCCGGGGCGGCGGCCCCGGTTGCCGGTTCCGGCGCGTTCACCGATGTCGTCATCTCCACCATCCTCTTGCGGTCGGTCTTGCCGTTCGCTGTGCGTGGCAGGCGGGCGTACGTGGCGATCCGGGCGGGGACCATGTAGCCGGGGAGCCGTTCGGCCACCCAGGCGGTCAGGGCGCCGGGGGCCGGGAGCCGGTCGCCCGCGAGGTGTGCGACGAGCCGGGTGGCGTCGGTCGCCCGGCCGTCGGGAAGCACCACCGCCTCCCGCACCGCGGGGTGTCCGAGCAGGACACGTTCGATCTCGGCCGGTTCGACGCGGTGACCCCGGATCTCCACCTGCTGGTCGGCGCGGCCGAGGAACGCGAGGGAGCCGTCCGCCGCGAGGCGGGCGAGGTCGCCCGTCCGGTACATCCGGTCCCCGGGACCGGCGGCGAAGGGGTCGGGCAGGAAGCGGGCCATGGTGTGGTCCGGCAGCCGGTGATAGCCGCGGCCCACGGCCGCCCCGCCCACGTACAACTCGCCCTGCTCGCCCACGGCGCAGGGCTGTCCGTCCGGGCGCAGGACACGGGCGGTGGCGTTGTCGATGGGGCGCCCGATGGCGGGCAGGCCGGCGTCCGGCCCGGGTGCCACCTCCGCCCAGGTGGAGACGACCGCGCACTCCGTCGGCCCGTACAGGTTCAGCGTGCGGAACGGCGTCCCCGCCGGAGGGCGTACGCGCAGCCGGTCGCCGCCCACGCCCACCACCCGCAGCCGCACCCCGGGGACGTCGGGATACTCGCGCAGCACCACCTCGGCGAGCGGGGTCGGCAGGAAGGTGACGGTGATCCGCTGGTGTGCCATCCAGCGGAGCAGTTCCACCGGGGTCCGCATGGTGTCGTGCAGGATGTGGAGGGCCGCTCCGTGGGACAGGGCCGACAGCGTCTCCAGGATGGCGCCGTCGAATCCGGGCGCGAAGACCTGCGCCACCCGGTCCTCGGGCCCCAGTCCGGCTTCGGCGCCCCACCAGGTCACCACGTTGAGCAGACCGCTGTGGGTGATCTCGCAGCCGTGCGGGCGCCCGGTGGAACCGGAGGTGTAGGCGATGTACGCCAGATCACCGGGTGCGGTGTCGGGGTGGCCGGGGTGATCGGTGTGCTCGGCTTGCCCGTCCGGGGACCGCACGTCGATGCGGAGGAGGGGCGTGTCCGCGAGCGGCGGCTGCCCGCCCTCGCCCGCCACGATCAGGGGGCACTCCAGCCCGGCCAGCAGATCGGCCACGCGCTCGGCCGGGAGGGCCGGGTCCACCGGTACGAAGGCGCCGCCCGCCTTGAGCACACCGAGCCAGCCCGTCACCAGTTCCACCCCGCGCGCGGCGACGACCGGCACGGTGGCGCCCGGGGTGACACCGGCGGCGGCGAGCCGCCGGGCGAGCCGGTCGGCCAGCGCGTTCAGCTCTCGGTAGGTGTGGGTCCGGCCGGTGGCCGGGTCGACGACGGCGGGCCGGTCGGGGGCCGTCGCCGCCCAGTGCGCCACGGCCCGGTGCACCGGGCGCACCTCGCCGAGCGGCCGTTCGGGCCCGCTGAGCACGGCGGTGCCGGGACCGCGGCGCGGGGGGTCCAGCAGCTCGGTCAGCGTGCGGTCCGGGCCGTCCATCGCGGCGCCCACCAGGTCCTGGAAGAGCCCGGCGAGCCGTTCCATCGTCGCCCGGTCGAACAGGTCGACGGCGTATTCCAGATAGCCGATCATCGGGCCGTCGATCTCGTCGTTCACGCCGAGCGTGAGGTCGAGCTTGGCGGTCCCGGGAGCGATGCCTCCGAACGAACCACCGCCCGGGGCCACGGTGAGCCCTTCCGGAGCCTCGGGGTGGCTCGCGGTGTTCTGGTGGGTGTAGCCGACCGTGAACAGGGGGTGCCGGGAGGCGTCGCGCTCGGGCCCGAGGGCGGAGACGATCTTCCCGAAGGGGATCTCCTCGTGGTCCAGGGCGCCGGCCACCGTCTCGGCGCAGCGGCGCACCAGCGCGCGGAAGGTCATCCCGCCGTCGACCCTGGTGCGGAACGGCAGCAGGTTGTTGAAGTAGCCGATCAGCCCGTGGGTGTCGGGGTGGTACCGGCCGGAGGCCGCGGCCCCGACCACCACGTCCTCCTGGCCCGCCCACAGGTGCAGCAGGGCGTCGACGACGGCCAGCAGGGTGACGAAGGTGGTCACCCCCTCGTGCTTGCTGAACTCGCGCAGCGCGTGGGCGCGTTCGGGGCCGAGCGTGAACTCCAGCAGGTCGCCGTCGTGGGATTCGACGGGCGGGCGCGGCCGGTCCAGGGGAAGCTCGGTGGTCTCCAGCCCGGCCAGCTGTCCGCGCCAGTAGCGCAGGCCCCGCTCCATTCGCTCCCCGTCGAGCCAGGACCGCTGCCAGCGGGCGAAGTCGCCGTATCCGACGGGTAGTTGGGGCAGCCGTGCGGGCCGGTGCGCCAGCCGGGCGGCGTAGCACTCGCCGAGGTCGCGGAAGAACACCGCGGGCGACCAGCCGTCGAAGACGATGTGGTGCCAGGTGCAGAGCAGGAGGTGGTCGTCCTCGGCCAGCTTCAGCAGCGTGGTGCGCATCAGCGGGCCGGTGGCCAGGTCGAAGGGGTGCCGGGCCTCCGCGTGGGCGATCCGCCGCGCCTCCGCCTCCCGCTCCGGCAGATGGCTGAGGTCTTCGGTGATCAGCCCGGGGCCGGACGCGTCGAACCGCACGTACGGGCGGCCGTCCTCGTGCGGGATCCGGGTCCGCAGGACGTCGTGCCGCCGCACCACATCGCCCAGCGCCGCCCGGAGGGCGTCGTGGTCGAGCGGGCCGGTGTAGCGCAGGTCACCGGGGATGTTGTACAGCGGGCCGGGCGGTGACAGCTTGTCGAGGTACCACAGCTGTTCCTGGTTGTGGGTGAGCGGGACGCGGTCTCCCGGAGGTACGGGGACGATCGTCCAGTCGGCTCCGGGCGAACCGCCCCGGCGGCGCCCGGCGATCAGGGCGGCCGTCTCCTGGACCGTACGGTGCTCGTACAGGTCGGCGAAGGTGAGCCGGACGCCGAATCGGGCCTCGACCTCCCGCAGCAGGGTGATGCCCGCGATGGACGTGCCGCCCAGTTCGAAGTAGTCGGACGTGGCGTCGATGCCGGGGGCGCCCAGGATGTCGCTCCAGATGGCGATCACGGCCTGCCGGATCTCCGCCCCGTCCGCCTCGTCCGCCTCGTCCGCCTCGGGCGCGGCCGGTGCGGCCGGTGCCTCCGGCGCGGGGGTGGCGGCGTGCCGGGGCGGGGGCGCGTCCTGGCTCCCGTACCAGCAGGAGACGGGCTCGAACGGGTAGGTGGGGAGCTCCGCGCGGAGGATGCGTCTGCCGTCGTAGTGGCGGTTCCAGTCAAGGTCCGCGCCCGCTTCGTAGAGGCGCGCGAGGGCGCCCAGGACGTCGTCGCGGCCCGCGTCGCCGATGAGCGGGACGATGGTGAGGTCGGGCGCGAGTTTCCCGATGCGCCGGGAGAGGGTGCCGTCGCGCCCGAGTTCGACGAGGAGGGCTCCGTCCCGGACGAAGTCCTTGACCGCCTTGCGGAGTCCGGCCTCGTCCACCTCGTCGGTGAGGGTGGTCTCGGCCGCTGCCGCCAGGGCGCGGGCTGCCGGGAGCCGTCCGCGGGCGACCTGGACCGCGAGGTTCCCCGGGCCCGAGCCCACCAGCCGTCCCGTGTCCAGCCCCAGGGATTCCGCCAGGCGGTACAGCGCGTAGTGGTGGGTCAGCAGCGTCACCGCCCCGCCGCCGGGGCCGTCGGGGGTCCGCGCGCCGAAGGAGTCCTCGGCCTCGGCGAGTACGGGGAACTCCGTGCGCAGTGTCCGCCAGTACGCCCGGTCCGGGACTACGCCGCTGTCGCTGTCGCCGTCGCCGTCGCCGTCGCCGTCGCCGGAGAACAGCAGCACCACCGGCGGGTTCGCCGGTGCCTCCCGCTCGGGGAGGGTGGCGGTCCGCAGGGCGGTGGCCAGTCGGCCGATGTCGGCGGCGACGCCGGCCCAGCGCCAGCGGTGGTCGTCCCTCCCCCGGTTGAGGGCGTGGGCCACGGTGGCCAGGTCGTGGTCCGTGCCGTCCAGGAAGTCGCTGAGGCCGCGGACGTAGCGGGCGAGCGCCGTGCGGGACGCCGCCGACACGGTGACCAGCTCGGTGGTGGCCGGGCCGGTCGCGGGGTCCGTGCGGTGGCGGGCGGGTGTTTCCTCGATGACGGCGTGGACATTGGTTCCGGTCAGGCCGAAGGAGCTCAGCCCGGCGCGGCGCGGGAGCCCGTCCCCGGCCGGTGTCCAGGGCAGGGTCCGCGCGCTGACCCGGATCGGTCCCCCGGAGTCCACCAGGGCGTGCGCGTCCCGGAAGCGGGCGGTCGGGTACAGCGTCGTATGCCGCAGCCCGGCCAGCACCTTGAACAGACCGGCCATGCCCGCGGCGTGGTCCAGGTGTCCCACGTTGCCCTTGACGCTGCCGATCGGGAAGGGGGCGTCGGGGCGTTCCGGGACCCCGGCCGCCAGGAGGGCCTGGCGCACCCCGCTCACCTCGGCCAGGTCGCCGAGCGGGGTGGCGGAGCCGTGGCCTTCGAGGTAGCCGGCGGTGGTCAGCGGCAGGCCCGCGTCCTGCCAGGCGGCGGTGATCAGTTCGGCCTGGGCGTCCTGGCTGGGTGCGCTCATGCTGGTGGCGCGGTAGCCGTTGTGGTTCACCGCGATGCCGCGCAGTACGGCGTGGATGTGGTCGTCGTCGGCGAGGGCGTCGGTCAGCCGTTTGAGGACGACGAAGCCACCGCCCTCGCCGCCGACCCCGCCATTGGCCGCCGCGTCGAACGGACGGCACGTCCCGTCGGGCGACTCGACGCCGGGCAGCGGCTCATGGGTGGCCGAAGGCTGCAGCAGCGACTGGACGCTGACGCCGCCCGCGATGGCCAACCCAGCGTTTTTCGCGCGCAGTTGACCGACGGCCACCGCCAGCGCCGCCAGGCTTCCGCTGCACGCGGTGTCCACGGCGAGGACGGGCCCCGACAGGTCGAGGAGATAGGCGACACGGGCCGCGATGGCGGAGGGGAGCGTGCCGAGGATCTGCTGCGGGTCGTCGTCACGGAACAGCGTGGCGTACGCGGGGTCCGGGGTGCTGAACACCACGGCCGTCGCCGTCCCCTTGAGGGAGCCGGGCGCGTAGCAGGCGTTCTCGACGGCTTGGTGCACCAGGTGGAGGGTGAGCCGCTGATGGGGGTCCATCAGCTCCGCCTCCCGGCGGGAGAGGCTGAAGAAGCGGTGGTCGAAGAGGTCGACGCGGTCGAGATAGCCCGAGGGCGCGTAGCCGGTGTCCGGGTCGCCGCCCGCGTACCGGACCCGGTCGGCGGTGGGCGCGCCCACGCTGACCCGGCCTTCGCGCAGGTTCTCGTGCAGGGTGTCGAAGTCTCCGGCCCCGGGCAGGGTGAACGCCGCCCCGATGATCGCGACCGCTTCCTGGTCCACGTGGTCTCCTCGCATCACAGTACGTAGTCACCTCGGTCGTCGGCTTCCGCGGTTTCCGGCCGTCCCTCCAGCAGCCGCGCCATCGACTCGACGGTCGAGTGCTCCAGCAGCGCGGCCACCGGCACCGGATCGCCGCCGAGGGCCGTCAGCTCCCCGGCGAGTTCCATCAGGGTCAGGGACGAGCCCCCGGCTTCGAAGAACTTCTCCCGTACGCCGATCCCCTCCGCGTCGCGGTCCAGCAGCCGCGCCCACAGCCCCGCCACGGTGCGCTCGGCGTCGTCGCGCGGCGCGGACCCCGTGTTCTGCGCGGGTGGCGCGGGTTCCGCGGCTTCCAGCGCCCGGCGGTCGGTCTTGCCGTTCACCGTCAGGGGCAGTGACGTGTGGAAGCCGAAGGCGGAGGGGACCAGTTGCGGGGGCAGCCGGCGCGCCAGGTGGTCGCGCAGCTCCGTGGCGGTGGGAGTACGGCCCTCGGCGGGCACGACGTGGGCCGTCAGCCGGCGCCGCTGTTCCCGGCCCACCGCCACCACCACGGCCTGCGCCACATCGGGGTGCCGGGTCAGCTCCCGTTCGATCTCGCCGGGTTCGGCCCGGAAACCGCGGACCTTGACCTGGTGGTCGGCCCGGCCGAGGAAGCGCAAGCCCCCGCCGGGTGTTCTGCGGACCAGGTCCCCGGTCCGGTACATGCGCTCGCCCGCGGGGCCGTGGGGGCAGGCCACGAACCGCTCGGCGGTCAGCGCCGCCCGGCCGTGGTAGCCCCGCGCCAGGCCCTGGCCGACGAGATACAGCTCGCCCGTCACCCCGTCGGGGACCGGCCGCAGCCCGGCGTCGAGCACCAGCGCGCCGGTGCCGGGGACCGGTGCGCCGATCGGGGGTTCCCCGGCGCCGTCCAGACGCTCGCTGACCGTGGAGCAGACGGTCGCCTCGGTGGGTCCGTACGCGTTGAACATCATCCGGTCCGGCGCCCAGCGGGCGGCGAGGTCCGCCGGGCACTTCTCCCCGGCGGTGAACAGCACCAGCCCGCTCGGCAGACCGCCGTCCGGCAGCACGGCCAGTACGGCGGGCGGCAGTGTCACATGGGTGATCCCGTGGTCGGCGATGGTCCGCGTCAGCGCCGGGCCCGGCAGCAGTCGTTCCGGCGCGGCAAGCACCAGGGTGGCCCCGTTGCACAGCGCCATGGCGGTTTCCCAGAAGGCCGCGTCGAAGCTGGCCGAGGCGAACTGCAGCACCCGGTGGCCCGGTCCGGTGGCGGCGGCGCGGTGGATTCCGGCGAGCATGCCGGTGACGCCCCGGTGGGTGACGACGGTGCCCTTGGGGCGGCCGGTCGACCCGGAGGTGTAGATGACGTACGCGGCGTTCCCGGGCCGTACGGGCACGCGCGGTGGGGTCGCGGGGTGATGTGCGAGACCGTCGGCGGCCTGGTCCAGGAGGACGGTCGGGATGGTGTCCGGGCACCAGGGGGCGCGCGTCGCGGTGTTGGTGACGAGTACCGCCGCGCCCGCGTCCGTCAGCATCCAGCCGAGCCGTTCCGGGGGGTAGGCGGGGTCGAGGGGCAGATGGGCGCCACCGGCCTTGAGGATCGCCAGCAGCGCGACGATCTGGTCGGTGCCCCGTGGCAGTGACAGGCCGACGGGTGTCTCGGGGCCGACGCCGTGCTCGATGAGGTGGTGGGCCAGGCGGTTGGCGCGGGCGTCCAGTTCGGCGTAGGTGAGGAGGTGGCCGTCCGCCCGCAGCGCCGGTGCGGCGGGGGTCCGTGCCACCTGGTCCGCGAACAGTTCGTGCGCGCAGCGCGGTGCGGGTGCGGGTTCTTCCCCGGCAGGGGCCGCGGTGTCCACGGGCAGGGCCACCGCGGCCACCGGACGGTCGGGGTCGGCGGCCAACTCCACGAGCAGTCGGTGGAGTTGGTGGAGGATCCGCCTGGCGGTCCCCTCGTCGAACAGCCCGGCGTCATAGCTCACTTCGAGGACGAGGGCGCCGGTGGTGTGGACGAGGAGGGACAGGGGGTAGTTGGTGGCGTTGCCGGTGTCCAGCGTGGTGACGCGCAGCCCGCCCACCGCGGTGGTGGCGGGATCGAGGGGGATGTTGTCGAAGGCCACCGCGGTGTCGAAGAGGGCCGCTCCCTGGGGGACCGCGCTGTTGGCCCGCTGCTCGGACAGCGGGCAGGTGTCGTACTGGCGGGCCTCGGCCTGCTGGGCCTGCACACCGCGCAGCCAGTCGGCCACCGGGGCGCCCTCGTCGATCCGCACCCGCACCGGCAGCGTGTTGATCAGCAGGCCGATGATGGACTCCACGCCCGGCGGTCCGTCGCCCCGATGGGCGACCGTGGCGCCGAAGACCACGTCCGAGCCACCGCTGTGCCGGGCCAGCAGCAGCGCCCAGGCGGCCTGGACCAGGGTGTTGACGGTGAGCCGGTGGCGGCGCGCGAAGCCGCGCAGCCGGTCGTAGTCCGCCCCGCCCAGTTCGGTCGCCCGGGCGGCGTGGTGGCGCACCTGGTGGCCGGGGGGCGGGGTACCGGCGTACGGCAGTGGCGTGGCGGCCGGGAATCCGGCGAGTGCCGCGCGCCAGTAGGCCCGCGCCGCGGTTTCGTCGCGTGCGGCGAGCCAGCGCACATAGTCGCTGAAGGCGCCGCGCGGGGCGAGGGCGGGCGGGCGTCCGGCGGCCAGGGCGGCGTAGGCGGTGAAGACGTCCGTGAGGACTTCCGTGACGCTCCATCCGTCGAGGAACAGATGGTGGCAGGTCCACAGCAGCAGGACCTCGTCGTCCGCCACGCGGACGACGGCCAGCCGCATCGGCACCTCGTGGCGCGGGTCGAGCCGGACCGCGCGGTCCCGCTCCATGAGCCCCTCCAGGGACTCCTGCCGGAGTCCGGGGGGCAGCCGACGCCAGTCGTGGTGGTCGACCGGGAGGGTGAAGTCCGCTCGCGGGATCTGCACGGGCGGGGCGCCGGGCCCGGTGGCGACGGTGCTCCGCAGGGCGGGCGTGCGGTCGACGACATGCTGCCAGGCGCGGGCCAGGACACCGGGCTCGGTGACGCCCGCGACGGTCATGCTGAGGCTCCGGGCGTAGACGTCCGGGCCGCCGGTGGCGAGGGAGTGGTAGAGCAGGCCGGTCTGGAGCGGGGTGAGGGGGTACGGCCCGGAGCCGGGGGCCGCTGTGGGTCCCACCCGCTCAGGGGTCGCGATGGTGTCCCCCGCCTGCTCGGCGAGGGCGCGGATCGTGAGCCGGGTGAAGACGTCCTTGGGGGTCAGGGCCAGGCCCGCCGCCCGGGCGCGGGTGGCGAGCCGCACACTGGTGATGGAGTCCCCGCCGAGGTCGAAGAAGTCGTCGTCCACCCCGACCCGTTCGACGTCGAGCACCTCCGACCACACGGCCGCGAGGGCCCGTTCGGCGGGGTTCGCCGGGGCGACGTACGCGGCCTCGCTGTCCGGCCGTCCCTCCGGCCGGGGCAGGGCGCGCTGGTCGACCTTTCCGCTGGAGTTCAGCGGCAGGGCGTCGAGCGCCACGAACGCCGACGGGATCATGTAGCCGGGCAGCAGGGTGGCGAGGTGGCGGCGCAGCGCCGTCGTGGTGGGTGCCGGACATCCCGGCCGGGGCACGGCGTAGGCGACGAGCCGCCGCTCCGCCCGGCCGTCGGGCGGCCCGTCGCCGCGCGCGGTCACGACCGCCTCGGACACGTCCGGGTGGGCGGTCAGGGCCGCTTCCACCTCGGCGGTCTCCACCCGGTAGCCACGGATCTTCACCTGGTCGTCGGCGCGGCCGAGGAAGTCGAGCACGCCTTCCGCGCGCCGGCGCACCACATCTCCGGTGCGGTACATCCGGCTGCCCGGCGCGCCCCACGGGTCGGGGACGAAACGCCCGGCGGTGTCCGCGGGCCGGGCCTGGTAGCCCCGGGCGAGCCCGGCGCCCGCGATGTACAGCTCGCCCGCCACCCCGATGGGCACCGGTCGCAGCGCGCCGTCCAGGACGTAGTGCCGTACGCCCGTCACCGGTCCGCCGATGGGGACGCGGCGCTCCTCCGGCAGGGTGTCGCCGTGTGCCATGAGGTGGGCGGTCGAGCACATGGTGGTCTCGGTCGGGCCGTAGAGGTTGGCGAACGGGTGCGCGGTCAGCCACCGGCGGGCCGTTTCCACGGAACACACGTCGGCCGCCGAGCACACCAGTTCCAGCCCGGGCAGTGCCGTGGGGTCGAGCACGCCGAGCAGCGCCGGAGGGAGCATCAGGTGGGTGACCGCGTCCCGGCGGATCCGCTCGGCGAGCCGCACCGGGTCGTCGTCCTCGCCCGGTCGGCTCAGGCACAGGGTAGCGCCGGTCAGCAGGGGCATCAGGGCCTGCCAGATGCCGCCGTCGAAGCTGAACGACAGATGCTGCAGCATCCGGGAGCCGGGCCGCAGCCCGAGGGTGCGGCGGCTGTCGGCCGCCAGGTTGCACACCGCGCCGTGCTGGATCAGGACGCCCTTGGGGCGCCCCGTGGAGCCCGAGGTGTAGACCGCGTAGGCGAGGTTCTCGGGGCGGACGTGTGTCCGGGGCGGGGTCGCGGGGCGGCGGGCGATGGCCGCGCGGTCCGGTTCCCGGTCCAGGCACACGACGTCGGCGGGGACGTCGGGCAGCGAGGGGAGCTGGTGGTGGTGGACTATCAGCACCCGTGGCGCGGCTCCGGCGGCAATGTGCGCCAGCCGGTCCCTGGGCTGCCCCAGGTCCAGGGGGACGAACGCGCCGCCCGCCTTGAGCACGGCGAGCGCGGCGACGATCAGGTCGGGGCCGCGGTCCGGGCACAGCCCGACCAGGGTCTCCGGGCCGACGCCGCGCGCGACCAGGTGGTGGGCGAGCCGGTTGGCCCGCGCGTCCAGTTCGCCGTAGCCGATCCGGTGGTCGCCGCGGACCACGGCGGGCCGGTCCGGGTCGCGCCGGGCCCGGGCCGCGAAGACCTCGTGCACGCAGTGGCCGTCCTCGGGCTCGCCGGTGGCGTTCCACTCGGTGAGCACCTGCTGTTCCTCGGCGCGGGTGAGGAGGGAGAGCCGGGCGGCGGGGCCGGGGTCGTGCGCGATGTGGGTGAGGAGCGTGCGCAGCCGCCCGGCCATCCGCTCGGCCGTCACCCGGTCGAACAGGGCGCTGTTGTAGAGGAAGTCGGCGCGCAGCCCGTCGCCGGTCTCCTCGAATTCCACGGTGAGGTCGAAGACGGCGGACACCACCGGAACCGGGACCTCGGTGACGGCGAGCCCGCTGAACTCCCGCTCCCGGGAAGGGGCGTTGCGCATGACGACGAGGGCCTGGACCAGCGGGGTGCGGTCCGCGGCGCGGGCCGGGGCCAGCGCCTCGACCAGCCGGTCGAAGGGCAGTTCGCCGTGGGCGACGGCGTCGAGCAGGGTGTCGCGGACGTCGCCGAGCGTGTCGGTGAAGGGCCGGTCGCCGTCCACCTCCGTGCGCAGGACGAGCGTGTTGACGAAGAAGCCGACCAGGTCGTCGAGCGCCTCGTGGTCCCGCCCCGAGGTCACCACCCCGACCGCGATGTCCCGCTGTCCGGTGTGCCGGGCGAAGAAGATCTGGGTCGCCGCGAGGAGGGTGCTGAACAGGGTCGTGCCGTGGTCGTGGCCGAGCTGCCGCAACCGGTCCACGACCGGGCCCGGGATCCGGACCCCGACGGCCGCCCCGGCGGTGCCGGTCTCCGGGGTCCGGGGCCGGTCGGTGGCCAGGTCCAGGGGCTCCGTTCCGGCGAGCCGGTCACGCCAGTACGCCAGTTGCCGGGCCTCGAGGCCGTCGGCGAGCCGCCGCCGGTGCCAGACGGTGTAGTCGGCGTAGCGCACCGGCAGTTCGGGAAGGCGCGCCGGGGTGCCGGTCACGGCGGCCGTGTAGTGCGCGCCCAGCTCGGCCAGCAGCACCTCGTAGGACCAGTCGTCGCTGATGAGGTGGTGCGAGGTCAGGGTGAGGACGTGGTCTTCCCGGGACAGCCGGATCAGCCGGGGGCGCAGCAGCGGTCCCCGGGCGAGGTCGAACGGGGTCAGCAGGTCCTCGCGCATCAGGCGGTCGAGGGCCCGTTCCCGGTCGGCTTCCGGCAGCGGGGTGAGGTCGATGTGTTCCGCCGTCAGCGGGCCCGGCGGGTGCACGATCTGTGCTCCCCGGCCGTCCCGGGTCTCGAAGGTCGTGCGCAGCGACTCCTGGCGTGCGGCGAGCCGGGTGAGCGCCCGGTCCAGCGCCCCGGGGTCCAGGGGGCCGGTGAGGCGGACGGCGCCGCCGACGTTGTAGTCGGGCCCTGGCGCGTAGGCGTGCAGGAACCACAGCCTGCGCTGCACCGGGGACAGGGGCAGGACGCGGTCGCGCCCGGCGGCTCCGGCGATCCGCGCACCGGGCGGGGCGGCGCCGGGCGCCGGGGTACGGAGGTGTGCGGCCAGCGCGGCGATGGTGCGGCGTTCGAGGAGGATACGGACGGACAGCTCGGCGCCGAGGGCGGACCGGGTCCGGGCGACGGCCCGCATGGCGAGGACCGAGTCTCCGCCCAGGGTGAAGAAGTCCTCGTCCACGCCCACCCGGTCCGCGCCCAGCACCTCGGCCCAGATGCCGGCCAGGGCCCGTTCGGTGGCGGTGCGGGGCGGTGTCCGGGGGCCGTCGGCCGCCGGGGAAGGCGGCACGTCGGGCAGGGAGCGGCGGTCGACCTTGCCGTTGGGCAGCGTGGGCAGCCGGTCGAGGGTGACGAGCGCCGCGGGGACCATGTGCTCGGGCAGCCGCTCGGCGAGGAAGGCGCGCAGCGCCTCGGGGGCGGCCTCACCTGGGCCCGCGGGCACCACGTAGCCGACCAGGCGGCGCGGGCCCCGGTCCTCGCCGCCGCCCCGCGCGGCCACGGCGGCGGCCGCCACGTCCGGGTGGCCCACCAGCGCGTTCTCGATCTCCCCGGTCTCGACCCGGAAGCCGTGGATCTGCACCTGGTCGTCGCCGCGGCCGAGGAATTCCAGGACCCCGTCCGCGCGCCGCCGCACCAGGTCGCCGGTCCGGTAGAGGCGCCCGCCCGCCGTCCACGGGTCGGGAACGAACCGGTCGGCGGTGGCCCCGGGGCGCCGGTGGTAGCCGCGTACGACGCCGGGGCCGCCGATCCACAGCTCCCCGGTCCCGCCCTCGGGCACCGGGCGCAGCCGGTCGTCCAGGACGTGGGCGGCGGTGCCGGGGACCGGGCGCCCGATGGGGACGAGGGCGCCGTCCCCGAGCCCCTCGGCGGCGGGGAAGAACAGGCAGGAGTCCACGGTGGTCTCGGTGGCGCCGTAGGCGTTGACCACGGTGGTGCCGGGGTGGACGAGGGACAGCAGCTCCCGGCAGTCCTCGGTCAGCCAGCCCTCCGAGCCGACGGACAGCAGCCGCAGCGGAGGCAGGGTCCGGCCACGGGCCGCCGCCTCCCGCCCCAGCTCCTTGGCCAGGCTCGGCACCAGCTCGAGGGCGTCTCCCCCGCTGCTCTCCAGCAGGTCGAGCAGCCGGGCGGGGTCGGTGACGGTGTCCCGCGGCGCGATCACGACGGAACCGCCCGCGAAGACCGAGCGGAGCAGATCGGCGAGGAACAGGTCGACCGACAGGCTGGTGACGGACACGAAGCGCGGCGGGGCCTCGCGCAGCTTGTACAGGCCGTCCCAGACCGCGAACACGCTGAGCAGATTGCGGTGTTCGACCAGGACGCCCTTGGGGACTCCCGTCGAACCGGAGGTGTGGATCAGATAGGCCGCGGACTCCGGTGCGGGCCGCGGGAGCGGTCCTGCGGTCCCTTCGCGGTCGTCGTGGACCTCGTCGAGCAGCACGGTCCGGGGGCCGTCGGCGGGCAGCAGACGCGCGAGACGGGTCCGGGTGAGGACGAGCGGGGTGCCGGAGTCGGCGACCGACCAGGCCAGCCGCCGCCGGGGGTAGGCGGGGTCGAGCGGTACGTACGCCCCGCCGGCCTTGAGGATGCCGAGGACACCGGCGACCATGTCCGGCCCGCGGTCCACACACAGCCCGACCAGCACCTCCGGGCCCACGCCGTGCCGGATCAGCCGGTGGGCGATCCGGTCGGTGCGCCGGTCGAGTTCGGCGAACGTCAGCCGGTGTCCGTCGTGGAGGACGGCCGTCGCGTCGGGGGTGCGGCCGACGTGCTCGGCGAAGAGGTCGAGCACGGTCATGCGGACTCCCGCTCCCGCATCATCTCCGCCACCAGGAACGCCAGGTCCAGGGATTGGGCGTGGTTGAGCCGCGGATCGCACGCGGACTCGTAGCGCAGCGGCAGGTCGTCGACGCCGATCGGGGCGCCACCGCCGACGCATTCGGTGACGTCGTCGCCGGTGAGTTCGACGTGGATGCCCCCGGCGTGGGTGCCGAGCGCCTGGTGGACCTCGAAGAAGCCGCGCACCTCGGCGAGGATGGCGTCGAAGTCGCGGGTCTTGTGGCCGCCGGCCGTCTGATAGGTGTTCCCGTGCATCGGATCGCACACCCAGGCGACCTCGGCCCCCTCCGCGACGACCTTCTCCACCAGGGTCGGCAGCCGGTCGCGGACCTGTTCCGCGCCCATCCGGACGATGAACGTGAGCCTGCCGGGCTCGCGGTCGGGGGCGAGCCGGTCGATGTAGCCGAGGACGGTGTCCGGGTCGGTGCCGGGGCCGAGCTTCACCGCGATCGGGTTGCGGACGCGGGAGAAGTACTCGATGTGCGCGCCGTCCAGGTCCCGGGTGCGCTCTCCGATCCACAGCAGGTGTCCGCTGGCCGCGTAAGCGTGCCCGGAGCGCTCGTCCCTGCGGGTGAGCGCCTGCTCGTAGTCGAGCAGCAGCCCCTCGTGACTCGCGAAGAGTTCGGCGGTCTGCACCTCCTTGGGGTCGGCGCCGCAGGCGTGCATGAAGTCCAGGGCCCGCTCGATGTCGTCGGCGAGCCGCTCGTAACGCCTGCGGGCGGGTGAGTCGGTGACGAACCCGCGGTTCCAGTCCTGCACCTGGTGCAGATCGGCGAAGCCACCGGTGGCGAAGGCCCGGACGAGGTTGAGCGTGGCCGCGGACACGTCGTACATCCGCCGCAGGCGCCGCGCGTCGGGGCGGCGGGCCTCGGCGGTGAACTCCGGTGCGTTCACCGCGTCTCCGCGGTACGAGGGCAGGGTGAGACCGTCGCGCGTCTCGGTGGGCCGCGAACGCGGCTTGGCGAACTGGCCCGCGATCCGGCCGATCTTGACGACGGGCAGTGAGGCCCCGTAGGTGAGCACGACCGCCATCTGCAGCAGTGTTCTCAGCTTGCGGCCGATCACCTCGCGGGAGGACCCGTCGAAGGTCTCGGCGCAGTCGCCGCCCTGGAGGACGAACGCCTTGCCGCGGGCGACGGCGGCGAGCCGGTCGCGCAGCCGGTCGCACTCCTCGGCGAACACCAGCGGGGGCGCGGCGGCCAGGCCGTCGGTGACCTCGCGGAGCAGTTCCCCGTCGGGCCACGCGGGCTGCTGGGCGGCCGGCAGCGAACGCCAGGATGCACGGTGCGCGGTCTGCGGAGATGAATTCATCACAGCCCCCCGAAAAGTCAAAAGACGGTACGGCCGCGTCCGGTATTGGGCAGCCAAAGGCGTGCGGTTCTCGCGAGGAAAAAGCGAGCTGTTGTTCCTCGGCCGGAATTCCAGCCGACGCCGCCGACCGTCGTCAAGATTCACCGGAGTGGCCCGCATCGGCGTTCCCCAAGTGGTCTGGTACGCCCGGCGGCCTGCTGATTGGGTTTGGCGCACCGGGGACGCCGGAATGGACCGGCCCAGGAAAAGAGAGGACATGAGATGCCAGCTACGACGACCGTCGGCGAGGCCGCGCGTCCGGCCGTGGACGGGCCACCGGCCGTCGACGGGCCGCCACCGCTCCGGGCCGCGTCGCCGTCGTTCACCGTGCGGGTCGGCCGGACGGCGCTTCCCCCGCACGAGCCGCTGCGGCTGTACGCGGAACTCGGCGCCGAGCTGGGGCTGGACCAGGTCTTCCTCTTCGAGAGCCGGAACGGGCCCGAGGCGGACTGCCGCTCCGCGGTGGTGGGCTGCGGCCGGCTGGCCGAGGTGCGGGTCTTCGCCCGGCACATCGAGGTCGACGGTACGGAGCCGCTGCGGGACGCCCTGCTGGCCGTCTCCGAGCACAGCGGGATGACCGCGCCGGACGGCCCCCGGGGCGCCGCGCACCGGAGGGACTTCGACCGCTCCGAGCAGGTGTGGGAGCTGATGCGCCGGGCGCAGCGGCTGTTCGCCGTGGAGACGGACGTCCCCGGTGACGCGTACGCCTTCGGCTTCCTCACCACCCTGGGCTACGGGGCCGCCTGGCACATGGAACGGCTGCCGGAGCGCGACGCCGCCCGGGGCGGCCCCGACGCGACGTTCACCCTCTTCCGGGACACCGTCCGGTACGAGCTGGACGGCACGGGCGCGAGCCTGCTGAGCGCCGACTGCGCGGACTTCCCCGCCTCCGGCGCGCCCGCGGTCGCGGCGGCGGCCCGGGCGGCCGCCGCACCGGCCGGCGAGGGCCCGGTCTGCCCTCCGGCCCCGGCGCCGCGTGCGGTACGGGACAGTGTCTCGCGCGACACCTTCCTCGGCTGGGTGCGGCGGTGCCTGGAGCACATCCGGGTCGGGGACATCTACCAGATCCAGGTCGGCCACCGCATCGACGTGGAGACGGCGCTCACGCCGCTGGAGGTGTACCGCAGGCTGCGGTTCCGGAACCCTTCGCCCTATATGTACCTGTGCCCGCGGGCCGGGGGCATGCTGATCGGGGCCAGCCCCGAGCTGCTGTTCCGGACCGAGGGGGACGAGGTCGTCATGCGGCCCATCGCCGGGACGACGCGGCGCGGGCCGGTGCCGGAGGAGAACGAGCGGCGCGTCAAGGAGCTGCTGGCCAGCGTCAAGGAACAGGCCGAGCACATCATGCTCGTCGACCTGTGCCGGAACGACATCGCCAGGGTGAGCAGCCCGGGCTCGCTGGCCGTGGAGGGCGTGATGACGGTGGAGGCGTTCTCGCACGTCTTCCATCTCGTCTCGACCGTGACCGGCCGCCTGGAGCCGGACGCGGACGTCTGGCGGACGCTGTGCGCGACCTTCCCGGCGGGCACGATGACCGGCGCCCCGAAGCTGCGCGCCATGGAGATCATCGACGGCCTGGAGGAAGAGCCCCGGGGGATCTACGCCGGGGCGGTCGGCCTCGTCGATGTGCGCGGCTGGAGCGAACTCGCCCTGTGCATCCGCACGATCACCTACGACGGGCGCGGCTACGCCACGCAGAGTTCGGCGGGCATCGTCGCCCAGTCGACGGCCGAGGCGGAGTGGGACGAGACCCTGGCCAAGATGGGAGCCGCCTACTGGGCGCTGACCGGTGAGGAACTGGTGCCGTGAACGTCCTGCTGATCGACGCGTATGACAGCTTCGTCCACATCATCGACGCCTATCTGCGCACCCTGGGCGTCCATACGCACGTGGTCCGCTCCGGTACCCGCACCCCGGAGGAGCTGGACGCGCTCCGCCCGGACGCGGTCGTCCTGGGGCCCGGGCCCGGTCATCCGGCGGCGTCGGGTCACGTCGAACTCGTCCATCAGTTCGCGGGCCGGGTCCCGCTGCTCGGCGTCTGCCTGGGCCACCAGGCGATCGGCCTGGCCTTCGGCGGCCGGGTCGAGACGGCCGACCACCTGATGCACGGCAGGACCAGCATGGTGCGGCACGACGGCGAAGGGGTCTTCCGGGGCCTGACCGGTGCGACGGTGGCGACCCGTTACCACTCCCTGGTCGTCTCCCAGCCGCTGCCGGACGAGCTGGTGGTGACGGCCACCGCCACCGACGACGGCTATGTCATGGGGCTGCGGCATCGCACGCTGCCGGTCGAGGGGGTCCAGTTCCACCCGGAGAGCATCGCCACGGAGGGCGGGATGGACCTGTTCGAGAACTTCCTGTCCATCGCCGCCCGCTGACGGCGCGTACGGCCGTCAGCCGGCGCTCGCGGGCACCGGCCAGGCGTTCCGTACCTCGGCGTAGGCGTCGCCCAGCTCCCGCATCGCCTCCGCGATGCCCGACCGGGGCGGCGCCGTGTACCCCACGGCCAGGGCGGGGCCCGTCGGCCACGACGGGTCGTTGTACCGGCGCCCGCCCCTGACCAGGACGGATCTTCGCAGCGCCGCCGCGACCAGCGCGCCCTCGTCGACGTGGCGGGGCAGCCGCAGCCACACGTGGAGGCCGCCCGGGGACCCGGCGATCCGCGCCTCGGGCAGATGGCGGCGCACGGCCTGTTCCAGGGTGTCCCGGCGCCCCCGCAGCCGGGAGCGCTCGCGCCGCAGATGCCGGTCGAACAGCCCGGTGCGCAGCAGATCGGCGAAGGTGAGCTGGGTCAGGGTGTCGGAGCCCAGGTCCCGCTGGGCACGGGCCCGCTCCAGCGGGGCGACCAGCGGGGCCGGTACCGCGAGCCAGCCCAGCCGCAGACCGGGGGCGAGGGATTTGCTGGCGGTCCCGGCATAGACGACGCGCTCCGGCGCCAGGTGCTGCAGCGCCCCCGGGCGGGGGCCGTGGGCCAGCCAGAGGTCTCCGTCGTAGTCGTCCTCGATCACCCAGCCGTCCACGTCCTCGGCCCAGCGCACGAGCGCCGCGCGCCGCTCGGGGCTCAGGGTGACGCCCGTGGGGAACTGGTGGGACGGGGTCACCAGGGCCGCGCGCACCCCGGTCCTGGCCAGCGCGGCCACGTCGATGCCGTGTTCGTCCACCGGGACGGCGCACGGCATCAGCCCGGCCTCCCGCACGAACGTGCGCTGCCGGTGGTGGCAGGGCGACTCCACGCCGAGCCGGTCGATGCCCAGGCGTGGCAGCACGGCGCACAGCAGCCCGAGCGCCTGGGCGAAGCCGGAGACGACCATGACCTGGTCGGGTGTGGTCCATACGCCGTGCACCCGGCCGAGGTAGCGGGCCAGTTCGAGGCGCAGCTCGGCGACGCCGGAGAGCGGCGGGTAGTCCAGGCCCCGGCGCCCGGCGGTCCGCAGGGCGCTCTGGTAGGAGGAGAGCCACTCGCGGTGCGGGAAGTTCGCCGTGCCGGCGGCGCTGGGGCGCAGGTCCCAGCGCACCGCGGGGACGTGCCCGTCGTCGGCGAGGGTGGCGCTCGTGGTGCCCCGGGCGGCGTGCGGAACCACTCGGGTGCCCGAGCCCTGGACCGCCTCCAGATAGCCCTCGGCGATGAGCTGGCCGTAGGCCTCCACCACCACGCTGCGGGACACACCGAGGTCTTCGGCGAGGCGGCGGCTGGAGGGCAGCCGGGTGCCCGGGTGCAGAACTCCCGCCCCGATCTCCTTTCGTATTCTCCACTGGATCTGGACCGTCAGGGGGACCTCGGATTTCCGGGACACGTCGATCAGGGCGTGCAGTGCCATCTGGTTTCTTTCTCCCGTGAAGTGGACTGGATTCACTCGCGCCTACTGGTCTGGCAGGTCCTTCTCACTGCGCCGCACACTGATTCCGGGAATACGCGAGCCAGTTGTCCAAAGGGAAGCCTCCAAAGGGAAGCGTCCGAAGGGAATCGACAGTGACTGCGGAAAAGCACAGACGCACCTGGTCCGGGCTGCTGGCGGCGCTTTTGGCCGGCGAGGATCTGACGACGGCGGACTCCGCCTGGGCGCTGGATCAGGTGATGCGCGGGCTGACGACTCCCGCGCAACTCGCGGGCCTGCTGGTCGGCTTGCGCGCCAAGGGCGAGACGGCCGACGAGATCGCGGGGTTCGTCCGGACCATGGAGGCGCACGCCGTCCCCCTCGACGTTCCCGGCCCGGCCCTGGACATCGTGGGCACCGGTGGCGACGGGGCGAACACCGTCAACATCTCCACCATGGCGGCCATCGTCGCGGCGGGCGCCGGGGCGCGGGTGGTCAAGCACGGCAACCGCTCGGCGTCCTCGGCCTGTGGCTCCGCCGATGTGCTCGAACGGCTCGGTGTCCGGCTCGACCTGCCGGTCGACCGGGTGGCCCAGCTGGCCGAGGAGGTCGGCATCACGTTCTGTTTCGCCCCGCTGTTCCACCCGGCCATGCGGCAGGCGTCGGCCACCCGGCGCGAGCTGGGGGTCCCGACCGTCTTCAACGCGCTCGGCCCGCTGACCAATCCCGCGTCGCCCGCCGCCCGGGCGGTCGGGGTGGCCGATCCCCGGCTGGCCCCGCTGGTGGCCGAGGTGCTGGCCCGGCGCGGTGTCTCCGCCCTCGTCTTCCGGGGCGACGACGGGCTCGACGAGCTGACGGTCACCACTACCTCCAAGGTCTGGTCGGTCGTCGGAGGACGGGTCAGGGCCGAGGAGTTCGACCCCGCCGACATCGGCATCGACCACGCGGCACCGGACGCGCTGCGCGGCGGTGACGCCGCGCACAACGCCGAGGTGGCGCGCGAAGTGTTCGCGGGCGCCCGCGGCCCGGTCCGGGACGCGGTGCTGCTGTCGGCCGCCGCGGGTCTCGCGGCGCTCGACCCCGTCGACCGGCCGGTGGCGGAACGGCTGGTCGCCGGGGTCAGGCTGGGCGCCCGGGCCATCGACTCGGGAGCGGCAGCACACGTCCTGGAACGCTGGGCCGCCGTCACCGCGAAGCTGGCCGCGACGCCCTGACGGGCGGTGGCGGTCAGCCCCCGGCGGCCCGGCCCGCGCGGACCATACGGGCCACCGCGTCCGCCGGGCTGCCGTCCTTGACGAGCGTCTCCCCCACCAGGACGGCGTCCGCGCCCCAGCCGGCACAGGCCGCCACGTCCTCGGGGCCCCGGATGCCGGACTCCGCGACCCGGACCAGATCGTCGGGGACGCGGTGGGCCAGCCGCGGGAAGAGCGTGCGGTCGATGGTCAGGGTCTTCAGATCGCGCGCGTTGATCCCGATCACCGGAGCCCCGGCGGCCACCGCCCGGTCGGCCTCCTCGGCGTCGTGCACCTCGACCAGCGGGGTCAGTCCCACCTCACCGGCCAGCTTCACCAGGGAGACGAGGTCCCGCTGGTGCAGGGCGGCCACGATGAGCAGCAGCAGATCCGCACCGTGCGCGCGGGCCTCCCACACCTGGTAGGGCGTGACGACGAAGTCCTTGCGCAGCACCGGTACGCGGACCCGGGCCCGCACCGCGTCGAGGTCGGCGAGCGAACCGCCGAACCGCCGCTCCTCGGTGAGCACGCTGATCGCCGCCGCGCCACCGGCCTCGTACCCGGCGGCGAGTCCGGCCGGGTCCCCGATCCGGGCCAGCCTGCCCTTGGACGGGCTGGCCCGCTTGATCTCGGCGATGACCCGCACTCCCGCCGGGTGGCGCAGCGCCGCCACGCCGTCCAGGGCGGGCGGCGCGGACGCCACCCGGTCCCGCAGCGCGCCGAGGCTCACCCGGGCCCTGCGCGCCTCGACGTCCGCGCGAACTCCCCGGACGATGTCCTGGAGCACGTTCTTCCCGGTCACCGGTTCTCTCCCGTTCCGCATCCGTGGTGGCGTCCGTTTCTCGTCCGTGACGGCGTCATACGAGGGTCGAGGGCCGGAGGCCGCGGGCCCGGACTTCGCCTCCGGCATCCGTGAGCAGCCGGGGTTCGCCGTCCTGCGTGTAGTCGCGCATGCGGTGGACGGCGGAGCGTATGGCGGCCCGTACCGCCTCGTCCTGTGCCGCGTCGATGCCCACCCCCCAGAAGGCGCGGGGGCCGCAGCCGATCTCGCAGTAGGCGGCGCGTTCGTCGCGGCCGCCCATCGGGCCCTGGACGGTCACCTCCTGAACGTGGCCTTCGAGGCCATGGGCGTCGAGGGCCGTGCGCGCGAGGGCGAACCACTGCTCGACGCCGCCCGTCGCGGCCGCGGCGGCCGACGGCGGGCAGGGGTCCGGCAGGGACTCGCCGCGCCCGGGCAGGACGTACCGCTCCTGGAAGGCCGCCCACAGCTCCGGCGCCGTGATCTCGCCGCCCGCGCGCTCGCAGATCTTCTGCATGACGGCGGCGAAGTCGATCTGCAGCCGGCGGGGCGGCTCCAGCCCGTACCCGGTGCGCAGGAGATGGACGATGCCGCCCTTGCCGGACTGGGTGTTGATCCTGATCAGCGCCTGATAGTCGCGGCCGATGTCGCGGGGGTCGATGGGCAGGTACGGTACGTCCCACCGCTCCTGGGACGACTCCTGGCGGGCCTTGAGCCCCTTGGCGATGGCGTCCTGGTGGGTGCCGGCGAACGAGGTGTAGACGAAGTCGCCGGCCCACGGGTGGCGGGCGGGTACGGGCATGCGGGTGCACTCCTCGGCCACCCGGCGGATCCCGTCGATGTCGCTGAGGTCCACCATCGGGTCGATGCCCTGGGAGAACAGGTTCATGGCGAGGGTGACGAGGCAGACGTTGCCCGTGCGCTCGCCGTTGCCGAAGAGGGTGCCCTCCACGCGGTCGGCGCCCGCCAGGACCGCCATTTCGGCGGCGGCGACGCCGGAGCCCCGGTCGTTGTGCGGATGGGCGGAGAGCAGGGTCCGGTCGCGGTGGGCGAGGTTGCGGCTCATGTATTCGATGCGGTCGGCGTACTCCTGGGGCGGGAAGACCTCGACCGTCGCCGGGAGATTGATCCGGAACGTGTGCCGGGCCCGCGGTGCCCAGAAGTCGAGCACGCTGTTGCAGACGTCGAGCGCGAAGTCGGGCTCCGTCTGGGTGTAGGACTCCGGCGCGTACTGGAGGAACAGCTCGGTGCCGGGCAGGGACTCCTGGAACGCCAGCAGCTGTTCGGCCCCGTCGAGGGCCATCCGGCGCGTCTGCTCGCGGTCGGCGCGGAACACGACCCGGCGCTGGACCTCCGAGGTGGGGTTGAAGATCTGGACGACGGCGCGGGGCGCGCCTTCCAGTGCCTTGACGGTGCGCCCGATGAAGTCGCCGCGGATGGGCGCCATCACCTGGATGACGACGTCGTCGGGGATGGCGTCGGTGTCGATGAGATGCCGGAGGAAGTCGTGGTCGTCCTGCGAGGACGTCGGATATCCCACCTCGATCTCTTTGAAGCCGAGGGACACCAGCAGGTCGAACATCCGGCGCTTGCGGACGACGTCCATGGGCTCGATGAGGGCCTGGTTCCCGTCCCGCAGATCGACGCTGCACCACAGCGGGGCCCGCTCCGCGCGGCGCCCGGGCCAGGTACGGTCCTCCAGCCCGATCGGCTCGTACGGGAGGTACTTCCCCAACGGCATCCGGCTCGGCCGTTGCAGACCACGGTCCGCTCCGGCCGGACGGTGCCCTGCGTCCGTCGGTGATGCGTCCATTGCTCCTCCGTACCCGTCCGCGCGGACGAGCCGCCAGGACGATGGGATGTGGGTGGCTGAATGCGGGAGGTGAGTGGCTGAATGCCAGGAAGACGAGCCGGACTTCTGGGCGTCGGCGAGCGGTCAATTCGACCCGGGGCCTCGCTCCAGAAATGCTCCGGAGGGATGTCGGAACAGGTACAGATTGCCGCTCGTCGGGCGGGAGTTGCCAGACGTTTAAGGCGACGCGAAATGAGCCTGGCCGGGCGGCCGGTTCCTTCTCGGCAGCGGGCTGCCCTCACGCGGTGCAGTGAACTGCACCGCCCTTGGGGTGCCTGCCCCACTGCCGGCGCCGGCCGCGGTGCGCACAATGGAATCCATCGGACGAACGAGTCTGCCGATGGGCCAGGGCCGTGCGAGGGGGCGATCAGATGCGTTCAGCCAAGGAAAAAGGACACACCATCCGACGGATCGGCAGAATGCGCGGCGCGGCCATGCTGTCCGTATCGGCCGTCGGGGCCATGATTCTCACCACCGCGGCCTGCGACTCGACACAGAAGGCGGCGGATCGCGGGGAATTGTGCGTGAAGATTGTGAAGCTCACGCTCTTCAATCCGTTTCCGAAGGACGCCGAGAAGGCCGAGCGCGATGTCCAGAAGCGTGCCGACGAGCTCGACCGGCTCGGTGACGACGCGACGGACGACACGCTGCGTAAGGTCATCGAGTCCACCGCCGATTCGCTGCGCGAGGCCAAGCCGAAGGACCATGGCCCGCGTACCGTGTTCGGTTATCTGAAAGAGCAGAACGACCGGCTGTCGGACCTGCGGAAGACCTGCCTCGACTACAAAGACTTCTGATGTCCCGGCCATCCTGACACCACAGCCGTCCGCCCTCCGGGCGGGCTCTCCCAAGCTGGACGCCTCGGGTCAATCCCCCGTCTCCCGAGGCGTCCTGCTCACTTCAGGAAAGCCGGCCGGCCCCGCCCCCGGTGCACGGGGGCGGGGCCGCCACGCGCCGAGCGGTCATGGCGTCCTCGCCGGCATCCGCCAGCCGCGCTCCGGGGTCACGGGGTAGAACAGGGTGGGGATTCCGTCGTCCGGGGACGGGCCCAGGACCCGCGGTGAGCGGGACGTGAGGAAGAGCGAGGGGGAGAGCAGCAGCCCCCGGGTGTCGAGCTCCAGGTCCTCATCATGCGGCGTGGGGACCTCCAGCACCGGGAACGACCAGCGAATCGACGGGTGCAGGGTGCTGAGCAGCCCCTCCGGCCCGTGCGTGAGCGCGATGTCCCGGCGCGTGGCCCGGTCGGCCTCCAGGAACCGGTCGATGTGCTCGCGGTACGGGGCCACCGCGATCCGGTGGAATTCACGGACGTCCCTGACCAATTGGGGCTCGGGGCCACACCGGTCGGCGTCACCGCCCAGAGGGGAACAGGCGCGCTGCACGATCTGGTCCATGTCCGGAAAGGGCCGTATGGTTCTGGCCACGGTGACGAGATCCCTCACCGCGCGATGGCGGGCCACTCTCTTGCGCCACCGCCTGAAGGTCCACCCGCCGGCATCGCGCCCCAGCATCTCCAGGGCGAACAGAGCCTCACGAAATTGGTCTGATTCGGTCAGTATGCGCGTCATCGGCACACCACCGGACGCAAAACGGATACGCCGCATTTTTCCCCCATCGAAACCTGCTCAGCCGCCCGGCTTCCCTCGGCCGCCACGTCCCATCAGGCGCATCGGGTTGAAGGCAATGCCACGAGGCGGCTTGAAGACGAGTGGCCCCTCTGAGGCGCTTGCGGCTCCTCCAGTTTCAGGGGTCACTCAACTACCCCTACCTTACGGCGCGTTCGCCCCCTCGAATAGTGGAGTACCCGCCCACAGCCGGGTGCAGCTAACTGCACCCGACGGGCCGGCAGGGCCCCTTGTTCGCGGAATGTTCACGCCGGTGAGGTGGTCGCGAGGCATGCGCCGATCCGCTCGGGAGTGGCTCCGGCAAGAGCGTCGACGATGAGGCCGCCCTGGAGGAGGATCACCGCGTCGGCCCGGGCCGCGGCGACACTGTCGGCGGTCACCATCACGACAGCGGTCCCCATGGAGTCCGACACGCGGCGCAGCAGCTGGGCCAGCTCCCTCGACTCATCGGCCGGGCGGAGCCCCGCGGGCTCGTCGATCAGGAGCAGATCCGGGTCGTGGGCGAGCGACCGCGCGATGACGAGGTGACGGGCCTGCGCGGCGGGCAGTTCCCCGATCGTCGCGCGGCGGTGCGTCCACAGGCCGGTCGTCTTGTAGAGCCTCCGCAGCCCGGCGGCGCCGAGGCGCCTGGCGTTCCCCTCCACGTAGTCGGTCACCCGGTCAGTGGACAGGGGCTCGTCGGCGGGGTGGGCGAGGTCGGCCAGAATCGCGGCGCCGGGCTCCCCGGCGCTCCGCCGCACCGTTCCGGAGGTGGGTTCGAGGTCCCCGGCCAGGCAGCGCAGCACAGTGGTCTTCCCGGAGCCGGGACTTCCCATGACCGCGAGGAAGCGGCCGGGCCGCACGCCGAGGCTCACACCCCGCAGCGCGTGCACACGGCCGGCCCCCTCGCCGAAGCTCATCGCGACGTCGTCCAGAGAGAGAACCATGGGCTCGGGACGCATGCCCTCGGCTGATTCCACGTCAAACATGTCTCACACTTCCCCAGAACAGCCAAGTGCCGTCCCTGAGGGAGCGTAGCCGCAGAAGCGTCCTCATCTCACCAGTGACGCGGGGCGCGTCGGTACTGGTGCGGGTGTGCTACGGAAAAAGAGGGGGCGCCGAGCGGACGCGATGCCGACCCGGCGTCCCATCCGGTGAGTGCCCGGGGACAGCACACAGGCGGCCGTCCGCGCAGGAGGACAGTGGCTGGGGGATCACCACTGCCTCGTACGCGACGTGCCGCCTGCGGAGGGGGCGCCCGGGGTCGGCTGGGGAGTCGCCGGCCCCGACGGGATGACGGGAGCTACGTCAGGCTGAGCGTCACGTTGATGACGACGCCCACAGCCACGATGGCCAGCAACACCCATGGCCACAACCGACGTTCCTTTTGGGGCTGCCATTGAGACATCGTGTTTCCTGTTCGCCGTGAGGAATGAAGAGCCGCACGACCCGATGGTTGGGCCAGCTGCTCAGCGAGCCTAACGCCGGGGAAGTCGCGCCGTCAGTCAAGCTCCCTGCAGTCCACGGGTGCAGTTCTCTGCACCCGCCCCCGCCGTCTCCCGCCCGCGCACCGGGCTTCGACCAGGGCTATTTGGCGCCCGCGAAAAGACGTAGCGACCCCGGTCGCGGCCCGGCAGGGTAACCCTCACCAAGGAGAGCGCGCTCAGGGAGATGGGGAGTTTCCCCGAGCGCCCCCGGACAAGTCGGCATGCCGGATTCCGTTTTTTGACGGCTCCGGCACGTCACCAAGTCACCGTTTGCCGCCGAGACGGCGAAGAGCCGCCGATGACGGTATTGGGGGAAGGTTTCGCAGATGAGCACCACATCAGAACCCCGCAGAATATCCGTATTCGACACCACGCTCCGGGACGGCGAGCAGGCACCCGGAAATGCCATGACGGCGGAGCAGAAGCTCGAAGTGGCGCTGGCGATCGAGAGCCTGGGCGTCGACGTCATCGAAACCGGGTTCCCGGCCGCCTCGCACACGGACTTCAAGGCGACCCGGATGATGTCCGAGCAGCTGAAGGGCGCCCGGCTCGCCTCGTTCTGCCGGTCGGTGCCCAAGGACGTGGAGGTCGCCGTCGAGGCGGGCGGCACCGAGCGGCACCAGATCCAGCTCCTGGTCACCGGCAGCGACCTGCACCTGGAGCACAAGCGCGGCATCACCCGCGAGCAGGCGTACTCCGAGGTGCGGACGGCCGTCAAGGTCGCCAAGGAGCTGGGCGTCACCGACATCTCCATCGGCATCGAGGACGCCAGCCGGGGCGAGCACGACCTGCTCCGCGGCTACTGCGAGATCGCCACGGAAGCGGGCGCCACCACACTCGCGCTGGGCGAGACCTCCGGGTGCATGGTGCCCGGCGAGTTCGCCGACCTCACGCACGCCGTGCGCCAGTGGATCCCCGCGAGCACCACGCTGTCCATCCACTGCCACGACGACTTCGGCCTCGCCGTCGCCAACACGCTCGCGGGCCTCGAGGCCGGTGCCGACGAGATGCAGGTGACGCTCGGCGGGATCGGCGAGCGCGCCGGAAACGCGGCCCTGGAGGAACTCGCCGCCGTCCTGCTGTACAAGGCGGAGCACTACGGCTTCACGACCGCGATCAGGACCGAGCGGCTGTACGCGGCGTACCAGGTGCTGACGCGGGCGATTTCGATGCGGACGCCGCGCAACAAGGCCATCTTCGGCGCGTACTCCTTCGCCACCCAGGCCGGGATCCACCAGGCCGGGATGCTGGCGCGCCCGGAGACGTACGAATACCTCGAGCCCACCCGGGTGGGCCGTGAGCGTTCGATGCTGGTCGGCCGCCACTCCGGCCGTGGCATCCTGGCGCATCTGCTCGACCAGCTCGACGTGCCCGCCACGCCCGAGCTGCTGGACGAGCTGTACCACGAGTACATCGCCAGCCGCTCCGGTGGCGAGTGCGACGAGCTGCACGTGGTACGGGCGAGCCTGGCCGAACGCTTCGCCCAGCCGGCCGGGGCGGGCGCGCGATGACCACCACTCCGAGCGGCGCCCCCACCACCCTCGCCGAAAAGCTGTGGGACAGCCATGTCGTGCACCGCGCCGATGGCGAGCCCGACCTGCTCTACATCGACCTGCACCTGACCCACGAGGCCACCTCCCCGCAGGCGTTCGACGGCCTCCGGCTCGCGGAGCGCACCGTACGGCGCCCGGAGCTGACCGTCGCGCTGGAGGACCACAACGTCCCCACGGACTCGACGGTGATCGCGGACCCGGTCAGCCGGACCCAGATCGACACCCTGCGGCGCAACTGCGAGACCTACGGGGTGGAGCTGTACCAGCTCGGCCACCGGCGGCAGGGCATCGTGCACGTGGTCGGCCCGCAGCTGGGGCTCGTACAACCCGGCATGGCGATCGTCTGCGGCGACAGCCACACCTCCACGCACGGTGCCTTCGGGGCGCTCGCCTTCGGCATCGGCACCAGCGATGTCGAGCACGTGCTGGCCACCCAGTGCCTGTCCATCGGGCGGCCCAGGACCATGGCGGTGGAGTTCACCGGTGAACTGCCCTCGGGTGTGGGCGCCAAGGACCTGGTCCTCGCCCTGATCGCGCAGATCGGGGCCAACGGTGCCCAGGGCCACATCATCGAATACCGCGGCGCGGCGGTCCGGGCGCTGTCCATGGAAGCCCGCATGACGCTGTGCAACATGAGCATCGAGGCGGGCGCCCGGGCCGGACTGGTGGCTCCCGACGAGACCACCTTCGCCTATCTCGAAGGGCGTCCGCACGCACCGCGCGGCGCCGACCGGGAAGCCGCCCTCGCCCACTGGCGGACGCTGCGCACCGACGACGGCGCCACCTTCGACCGGACCGTCGAACTGGATGTGTCGGGTCTAAGCCCGCTGGTGACCTGGGGCACCAACCCCAGCCAGACGGTGCCGCTGAGCGAGCGGGTGCCCGCGCCCGAGGCCTTCACCGACCAGGTGGAGCGGGCGGCGGCCGAGCAGGCCCTGGCGTACATGGACCTGAAGCCGGGCACCCCGCTGCGCGAGGTCCCCATCGACGTGGTCTTCCTCGGCTCGTGCACCAACGGCCGCATCGAGGACCTGCGCGCCGCCGCCGATGTGCTGCGCGGCCGCAAGGTGGCCGACTCCACCCGGCTGCTCGTCGTCCCCGGCTCCATGCAGGTGCGCGAGCAGGCCGAGGAGGAGGGCCTGCACAAGGTGTTCGCCGACGCGGGCGCCGAGTGGCGGCTGCCCGGCTGCTCGATGTGCCTGGGCATGAACACCGACCGCCTCACCGGGCCGCAGCGTTCGGCTTCCACCTCCAACCGCAACTACGAAGGCCGGCAGGGCGCCACCGCCCGCACCCACTTGGTGTCGCCGGTGGTCGCCGCCGCGACCGCGGTGGCCGGACGTCTGTCGGCCCCGGCCGACCTGGGATGAGAGAAGGTCCATGCAACCCCTGATCACACACACCGGGCGGGCGGTGGCCCTGCGCCGCGACGACATCGACACCGACCAGATCGTCCCGGCCGAGTACTGCAAGCGGGTCGTGAAGAGCGGCTACGAGGACGCCCTGTTCGCCCGCTGGCGCGAGGACCCCGCCTTCTTCCTCAACCGTCCGGAGCACTCGGGCGCGACCGTCCTGCTCGCGGGCCGCAACTTCGGCATCGGCAGCTCGCGGGAGCACGCGGTGTGGGCCCTGAAGGACGGCGGCTTCGTCGCCGTCGTGGCCACCGGCTTCGGTGACATCTTCCGCCGCAACGCCATGAACAACGGCCTGGTCCCGGTCGACCAGCCGCTGGAGGTGGTCCAGGAGCTGATGCGGGAGGCCGAGCGCGACCCGTCGTTCACGGTCACCGTCGACCTCGAGGAGCTGCAGCTGCGGGCCGGGGACCGGGCCTTCGGCTTCGAGGTCGATCAGCGCGCCCGCGAACTGCTGCTGCAGGGCCTGGACACCATCGAGCTGACGCTGCGGCGCGGCACCCTGATCGACGCGTACGAGCGGCGGCGCCCGTCGTGGCTGCCGACCATCCCCCGCGGGTCGGCGGCCGGGTTCGCCGCCGCCGAGGGAGCACGATGACCGCGGTGCCACCGCCCGCTGCCGGCCCGGCCGGCCACCCGCTCGGCGCGGAACGTGTGCGCCAACTGCCCGCGGGTGGCCTGGCCGGGCTGCTCATGGAGGCCACCGGCGGCGATGTGGTGAACCTCGCCGTCGGCACCCCCGGGTGGCCCACCACCCCGCCCGAGCTGGTCAAACAGGCCGTCCACGCCCTTCAGGAGGGCGTCCACCAGTACGAGGACCCGGCCGGGAACACGCCGCTGCGCGAGTGGATCGCCCACTCCCTGCCCGGCCGCCCCGACCCCCGTACGGAGCTGACGGTCACCGCGGGCGCCAGCGAGGCGCTCGCGGTGGCCCTGCTGGCCTGTGTCGACCCCGGTGACGAGGTGATCGTCCTGGAGCCGTTCTACGAGAACTTCCTCAGCGCCATCGCGCTGGCCGGCGGCGTACCCCGGGTCGTGTCGGCCGACGGCCCCGACTGGGCCCTGGACCCGGCGGCGCTCACCGCCGCGTTCGGCCCGCGCACCAGGGCCATCGTCATCAACAGCCCGTCCAACCCCACCGGGCGGCTGCTGACCGGCGAGGAACTGGACCTGATCGCCGAGTTGTGCGCGAGGTGGGACGTGGTCGCCGTCTCCGACGAGGTCTACGCGAGTTACGTCTACGACGGCGCACCGCACCGCTCGGCGGCCGAGGTCCCGGGCCTCGCCGACCGGAGCATCGTGCTGGGCAGCTTCTCCAAGAGCCATTCCGTCAGCGGGTGGCGGCTGGGGTACATGCGCGCGCCCGAACCGTGGACGCGGCTGCTGCGCCAGGTGCACGTGGCCACCACCGGCGGGGCCGCGTCGCCCCTGCAGCACGCCCTCGCGCACGGCGGCCCGGCCCTGGCGGACGGCTGGGACCCGGCCGGGTCGATGCGGCCGCTGCGCGACCACGCGGTGCGGATGCTCACCGCGGCCGGCTTCGACTGCGCCGTGCCCCAGGGCGGGGTCTATGTGATGGCCGGGATCGGTGGCCTCACCCAGGCGCCGAGTCCCCGGTTCGTCCGCGAGCTGGCCCAGCGGACCGGGGTGCTGCTGGCCCCGGCCACCCCGTTCTTCGCCGAGGGCCGGCGCGGTGCCCGGTATGTGCGGGTCGCCTTCAACCGCCCCGAGGCCACCATCCTCGAAGCCCACCGGCGCCTGAACGGCGGCCCGGCACCATCCGCGAAACAGAGGAGTACGTTCCCATGACCGCTGCGATCCACCTGGACACCGAGCCCCGGCACGGCGGCCTGGTGTGCGAGGTGTCCAGCCCGGACCGCCCCGCGCTGACCGAACTGGGCGTCCAGCACGGCCCGTTCATCCGCGAACGCGTCGTCGGGCACGGCGCCGCGCTCTTGAGCGGATACCAGTGGGCCGGCTGGGACGACCTGGACGCCTTCGTCAAGCACGTCGTGAGCGCGCCACTGGACTACACCGAGCGCTCCTCGCCCCGCACCGAGCTGCACCCCGGTGTGTTCACGGCGACGGACCACCCGCCGACCGAGGAGATCTTCCTTCACACCGAGCAGTCCTACAACCTCAACGTCCCGCGCTATCTGTTCTTCTTCTGCAAGCAGGGCGCCCCCGAGGGCGGGGCCAGCCGGCTCGCCGACTGCCGGGCCATCCACGACGCCCTGCCGCGCGAGATCGTCGAGCGGTTCGACAAGGAGGGCTACCTCCTGGTGCGCAACTTCCTGCCCGGTCTCGGACTGTCCTGGCAGGAGGCGTTCGCCACCGAGGACCGGGACCAGGTGCGCCGCTACTGCGCGGACAACGGCATCGAGGTCGAGTGGCTGGCCGAGGACCACGTCCAGACCCGGCAGGTGCGCTGGGCGGTGGCCACGCATCCGGAGACCGGGGTGAAGTCCTGGTTCAACCACATGACGTTCTTCAACTCCAGCGCGCTGAAGAAGGACCTGGCCGAGCTGCTGCTGGAGGAGTACGGCCCCTGGGGCATCCCGACGAACACCTTCCACGCCGACGGCTCGGAGATCGAGCAGGACGTCATGGACGAGCTGCACGCCGCCTACCGCGGACACGAGCTGGACGTGCACGCCCGGAACGGTGACGTGCTGATCGTGGACAACCTGAGCGTGGCGCACGGCAGGGCCCCGTTCGTGCCGCCCCGCGAGCTGTTCGTGAGCATGGCCGACGCGCTGTCCTGGGCGCGGCTGCGCCCCGTGGAGCGGACCGCGCTGCCCGGTGGCGGCTCGGCAGTGCGCGGTGACTGAGCGGGCCGGGGCGGGTACGGCGCGGGACAGCGGACGGACGGCAAAGGCTCCGCTCCGTCCGCTGTCCCGCAACCGTGCGTACAACCTGCTGTGGAGCAGCAACGTGCTCTCGCAGCTGGGCTCCCAGGCCACGTTGTTCGCCTATCCGCTGCTGGTGCTGGCCATGACGGGGTCGGTGTTCCAGGCGTCGCTGGTGGAGTTCGCCGTCGCCGCCTCCCGGATGGCGGCGGGGCTGCCCGCCGGCGCGCTGACGGACCGTATGCCGCGCAAGCGGGTGCTGCTGGTCTCCGAGATGGCCCGGGCCCTGGCGCTGGGGGCGCTGGCGGTCGCCATCGCCGCCGGGTGGGCCCCGCTCGCCCTGATCCTGGCGGTGGCCGTGGTCGAGGGCGTGGCCACCGCGCTGTTCAGCGTCGCCGACCAGGCGTTGTTGCCCCAGGTCGTGCCCCGGTCCCAGCTGTCGTCGGCGGTGGCGCGCAACACCGCGCGCTACCACGTCGCCACGATCGTGGGCCCCGGCCTCGGCGGGGTGCTCTACAACGTGGCGCGGGTGCTGCCGTTCGGCGCGCAGGCGGTGACCTCGCTGGCCGCGTTCGGCACGCTGCTGTTCCTGCGGACCCCCGAGGAGCGGGAGCGGAGCGCCCCCGACGACGCCCAGGGCCTGTGGCGCAGCACGGTGACGGGCCTGCGCTGGCTGTGCGCGAACCGTCTGCTGCGGGTCACCGTCGGTCTCACCATGGGCTTCAACGCGGTCTTCAGCGGGCTGCTGCTGGTGGCCATCGGCCTGGCGCAGCAGGACGGAGCCGGGTCCCAGGTCGGGGCGATCGGGGCGCTGACGGGTGCCGGTGGCGTGCTGGGCGCCCTTGCCGCGCCCCGGCTGCGGCTGCGGCTGTCGACGTATTCCGCGGTGACGCTGCTGACGTGGGGGGCGACCGTACTGGTACCGCTCCTCGCGGTGCTGCCCGCCGGGTACGTGCACGGGGCGGTGCTCGGCTGTGTGGTCTTCCTCGCGCCGACCGCGTCGGCGATCATCACCACCCACCAGATGCTGATCACGCCGGATGAGATGCGCGGCAGGCTGGCCGGTGCGATCGGGGTGAGCCTGGGCGCGGCCTCCGCCCTGGGGCCGGTGGCGGGCGGGGCGCTGCTGGAGTTCTCCGGGCCGACGGTCACGGTGCTGGCGGCCACGGCGGTCCTGGCGCTGCTGGCCCTGCGGGCCACCGTCAGCGGTGCCATCCGCGCCCACTCCGACGGCGGCGCGGGCGGAGCCCAGGGGGAATGATTCGTCAACCAGCGCTTTTCGTGGTCGGCTTAAGGACGCTGCCCTCCCGAAATCGCTGATGCTAGTTTCAGGCTGTCTGCCACTCGTCACGGAAAGAAAAGCGGAGGGGGATTCCGTGGTGTCATCGGAGCTTGTCGCCCATTTTCACCGTACGGCGATGGAATTCGGCGTCTCCCGCGCCCAGTTCGCCCTGTTCGACGGCGGGGAAATACAGGTGGCGCACGTCGGCGGACCGGAGACGGCGGCGCTGCGCTTTCCCTTCGCCTCCGTCACCAAGCTGTTCACCGCGACCGTGGCCCTGCAGCTCGTCGGCGACGGCGATGTCGAACTGGACGCTCCGCTGGGCCAGTACGGCGAGGAGTTCGCCGCCGCGCCGAACGGGCTGGGGGCGGCGGTGACCGCGCGGCACCTCCTGAGCCACACCGGCGGCCTGGTGTGCGACCTGGACGACGGGGAGCCGAGCCTGCGCGGCTATGTGGCCGCCGCCGGAAAGCCGGCCCTGCTCTTCCCGCCCGGCAGCGCCTTCTCCTACTCCAACACCGGCTTCGCGCTCGCCGGCCGGCTGATCGAGTCGGTGACCGGCACCCCCTGGCGCGAGGCCATGGACTCCTTCCTGCTGCATCCGCTGGGCATCACCCCCGCCTATGTGCCGGGCCCGGGGCCCTCGGTGCCAGGACCTGCGATCGCCTCCGGCCACGCGGTCACCGCCGCGGGGGCCGTACCGCTGGAGCCCCGGGTGCCCGCGGCCCTGGCCCCGGCGGCGGCGCTGGCCGGGACCGCCGAGGACCTGGTGGCCTTCGCCCGGCTGCACACCGAGGCGCGCGACCGGGCGCTCGACGCGCTGCTCGACGACGACGGCGCGGCGGCGATGCGGCGCCCGGCGCCGGGCGCCGAGCCGTACGGGCTCGCCGACGGCTGGGGGCTGGGCTGGGCCCGGTACGGCCGCGGGGACCGGCCCTGGCTCGGGCTGGACGCCATGGGCGCGGGCACCACCTGCAACCTGCGGGTGCGTCCGCAGGACGGCACCGTCCTGGCCCTGGTCACCGACTCCACGGCGGGGCTGGCGCTGTGGCGCGGCCTCACCGACCGGCTCCGCGCCGAGGGCACGGACGTCGGCCCGGCCCCGGACGCGGCCGTGGAAGCCCGGCCGCGTCCGGCGGCGGTCCCCGCGGCCGCCGAGGACCGGGTGGGCACCTGGGTCAACGGCACCCTGGAGTACCGCGTCACCGGCGGCACGACCGGCGCGCCGCTCCACCTCGAAGACGACACCGGGGCGCGCTACCGCCTCGACGTCGACGACCACGGCGTCTTCCGCGCCCATCGCACCGATGTCCCCGAAGCACCCTACGCGGGCCGGTTCCTGAACCGCCCGGATCTCACAAACGGCCCCCTCATGCAGTTCGCCGGACGCGTGCTGCGCAAAGAGACGCCGTAACAGGAACACGCCGGTCAATTCCCGGCAACAGACCGCTGAGTTTCCCCATACGGAGGCTGCCCGCCTTCTCGGACGACTTTTCGCTGGAGTATGGAAGTGACAGGAACCAACGGCATCCGGCGGGTTTCCTCCCCGTCGCAGTCACTGGATTCACCGGATTCACCGAAAACTCCGGTAGCGGCCACGGAAGGCGACGGGCTGTCACCGGTCCAGCGTCGGCTGTGGTTCCTGAACCGTCTCCAGGAGTCCGGTGCCGGGGAGACCCTGGCCCGCGCCACGCGGCTGACCGGGGCCCTCGACCCCGCCGCGCTCAGGGACGCGCTGGGCGACCTGCTGGCCCGGCACGATCTGCTGCGTACCGTCCTCACCGAACACGAAGGCCGCTGCCGCCCCGAACGGCGCCCCGCGCACGAGCCGTTCGCCACGCTGGCCGTCCGCGCCACCGACGCGGACACGCTCGACGAGGAGCTGGCCGGGGCGGCGGGCCGCCGCTTCGACCTGACCCGTGACATCCCGCTGCGCGCCGAGGTGTTCTCCGTCGCCCCCGGCGCCCACGTCCTGCTGCTGGTGCTGCACCGGGTGGCGGGGGACGAGGCGTCCTGGCGGCCCCTGCTGGGCGACCTGGCCGCCGCCTACGCCGTACGCGCCCGTGGCGGGCGCCCGGCGGACGGGGAGCGGCCCGCGCAGTACGCGCGGTCGGCGGCCCGGCAGGCCGGTGTCCTCGGCACCGCCGAGCGCCCCTCCGCGGTGGCCGCGGCCGAACTGGAGTTCTGGCGCGACACGCTGGCCGGGGCGCCGGAACAGCTCCAGCTCCCGGCGGACCGCACCCGTCCGGCCGTCGCCACGTATGCCGGCGCCCGGCTCCGGCTGCGCCTGGACGCCCGGCGCCACCGGGCCGTCGCGGCACTGGCCGAGCGCACCGGCACCGATGTGTTCGCCGTGCTGCACGCCGCGCTCGCCGCCACCCTCGGCCGCTTCGCCGCGACCCGCGACCTCACGCTGGGCACCACCGTCAGCACCCGCGCACGCTCGGAACCGGACGTGGTGGGCCCGCTGGAGAACACCGTGGTGCTGCGCACCGCCGTGCCGGACGGGGCGAGTTTCACGGAGCTGGTGGGCACCTGCGCGGCCACGGCCGCCGCCGCCCGCGCCCACGGCGAACTGCCCTTCCCGTGGCTGCTGGAGGCGGTGCGACCGGACCGGGCGCTGAACCGGCACCCGCTGTGCCAGGTCGTCCTCGACGTCGCCGCGCCGGTGCCCGCCCCGGACACCTTCGGCGATCTGGCGGCGCACACCTGGGACGTGCCCGCCCCCCGCTCGCCGTACGACCTGCACATCCGGGCGGTGCCGGAGGAGCGGGACGGCGCCTCGCGCGGCATGGACATCCTGGTCGACTACAGCCGCGAACTGTTCGACGAGCCGACCGCGCGCCGCATGGCCGAGGCCGTCCTGCGGCTGCTGGCCGACGCCACCGACGCCCCCGAGCGGGCGCTCGACGCCTTCGACATCCTGGACGACGCCGAGCGCGACCGCCTGCTGACGCGGTGGAACGCCACCGCGCGGCCGGTGCCGGACAGCACGGTCGCCGACCTCTTCGAGGCCCGGGCGCGCGCCTGCCCCGACACGCCGGCCGTGGTGTACGGGGGCCGCACCACCAGCTACGCGGAGCTGGACGCCCGCGCCAACCGCATCGCCCGGGCGCTGGCGCTGCGGGGCGCGGCCCCCGGCGCGTTCGTCGGCCTCGTCCTCCCGCGCGGCACCGACCTGGTGGCCTCCCTGCTCGCGGTGGCCAAGACCGGAGCGGCGTATCTGCCCATCGACCCGGAGTACCCGGCCGAGCGCATCGCCTACGCCCTGTCGGACACCGGGCCCGTCACCGTCGTCACCGACACCCGCACCGCTGGACGGCTGTCCGCGAGCGGGGCCGCCACCCTCGTACTGGACGACGCGGACACCGCGCGGGAACTGGCCGCGCTGCCGGACACCGCGCCGGTCGAGGCGGGGCGCCGCACCCTGGGCGGCGCCGACCAGGCCGCGTACGTCATCTACACCTCCGGCTCGACCGGCAGGCCCAAGGGCGTGGTCGTCGGCAGGCGAGCGCTGGCCAACTTCCTGTCCTCGATGGGCGAACTGCTGCCGCTCACCCCCGCCGACGTGTGGACGGCGGTCACCACGATCGCCTTCGACATCGCCGCCCTGGAGCTGTACCTCCCCCTGACCCGCGGGGCCACCCTGGTCCTCGCCGACCAGGACACCGTCCGCGACCCACAGGCCCTCGCGGAGCTGATCACCGCCACCGGCACCACCGTCATGCAGGCCACCCCCAGCCTGTGGCACGCGCTGTGCGAGCAGCAGCCGCAGGCCGTACGGGGACTGCGGATGGCCGTCGGCGGTGAGGCGCTGCCCAGCGCGCTTGCCGCAACCATGCGGGAGCTGGGCGCCGAGGCCGTCAACCTCTACGGCCCGACGGAGACCACGATCTGGTCCACCGCCGCGCGGCTGGAGCGCCGACCGGGCGCTCCGGCCATCGGCAAGCCCATCGCCAACACCCGGATCTACGTGCTGGACGCCGCGCTGCGGCCGGTGCCCACCGGCGTGGCCGGTGACCTGTACATCGGCGGGACCGGGCTCGCCCACGGCTACCAGGGCCGCCCCGGCCTCACCGCCGAGCGCTTCGTGGCCGACCCCTGGTCGGGCGAGCGGGGGGCGCGGCTGTACCGCACGGGCGACGTGGCCCGCTGGGCCGCCGACGGCAACCTGGAGTTCCTGGGCCGCAGTGACCACCAGGTCAAGGTCCGCGGCTTCCGCATCGAACTCGGCGAGATCGAGACGGTGCTGGAGCGCCACGCCGACGTGGCCAAGGCCGTGGTGGTGGCCAAGGAGATCCGTCCGGGCGATGTGCGGCTGCTGGCGTACACCGTCCCGGCCGCCGGCCGGCGTCCGGAACCCTCCCGGCTGCGGGAACACGTCGCGGCCACGCTGCCCGACTACATGGTCCCGGCCGTGGTCGTGCTCCTGGCGGAGCTGCCACTGACCCCCAACGGCAAGGCCGACCGCGCCGCGCTGCCGGTGCCCGCCCTGGAACCGGCCGCCACCCGGCGCGCGCCCCGCGTGGCCCGCGAGGAGCAGCTGCACGACCTGTTCTGCGAGGTGCTGGGCGTCGACCGGATCGGCATCGACGACAGCTTCTTCGACCTGGGCGGGCACTCCCTGCTCGCCACCCGCCTGGTCAGCCGCGTCCGGGCGGTCCTGGACAGCGAGGTGTCGGTACGGACGCTGTTCGAGGCCCCCACCGTGGCCGCGCTCGCCCAGCGCCTGGGCGGTCCCCCCGCCGGGGGGGGGGCCGGGGGGGGGGGCCCCCCCCCGCCCCCCCCCCCCGGGGGAGGACACCCCCCGGGGGGGGTGGGGCACCCGA